>JADJTD010000007.1 GCA_016711345.1 Chloracidobacterium sp. | reverse complement strand
CCGTAGACCACCACCACGTTGGCGACGCCGCAGGCGAAGACGTAGCCGACGAGCTCCACGCGGGAGCCCATGAGGACCCAGCCGCTCTCGCCGACCGCGGCGCGCTGCGGGACCAGCGTCCCGTCCACGGTGACGGAGGTGACCCCGGCCACCGGGTACTCGCCCAGGAGGAGGCGCGTGGTGCCGCTCCCGCTGGTGGTCTCGGTGACCGTGGCCTTGAGGATGGTGCGGTTGGTGTCCGCCTTGAACCGCTCCGACGTCGCGGTGATGAGGCGCGCGAGCAGGGCGTCGAACTGCGTGTCGAGCACCTCCACCTTGGGCAGGTACCCTTTGACCTGCGCGAGGGTGGTGAGGTCGCCGGTGGCCATGGCTGGGAGGGGGAGCGGGGCGCGGGCGGGAGGGGATCCGCCCGCGCCCCGGTGCTGCTTACGCCATGTACGGGGCGGGCCCGATCTCGCAGGCGACCGCCTGGAGAGCGCCGGTGCCGCCGGTGTTGGTCACGCTGACCCGGACGTAGCGGAAGCCGCCGTCGAGGTCGAGGGCGTTGACCAGCTGCACCTCGAACTGCACGTGGGTCCCGGCGACCTGCAGCGCGTTGACCACGTTGGTGACCAGGTCCTTCGCGCCGGCGCCGGCGGCGCTGGTGGCCTGCTCGACCTTGAGGTTGGTGAGGGTGGAGCCGCCGAGCGCGCCGTTGAGGAGCGTGCCCTTCAGCCACTCACCGTCCTTGGCGTCCAGCCACCCGGAGGTCTGGGTGCCGGCCGCGGCGATGGACTGCGGGTTGATGCCGCCCTTGATCGGGTAGACCGCCGAGGGCTTGATGTTGGGGATCATGGGTTCGTTCTCCTGTTGGGGGGTGAGGGGCCCCGAGGCGGGCGGCCCCTCAGGTCGGTTACCGGGCCGCCAGGGCGACGAACGGGGAGAGCGTGTTGGCGCTCTTGGCCCGGGCCATGGGCGAGTTCCACCAGGGCCGCCCGCCGATCCGCAGCACGAAGCGGAAGGCGCTGAGCCCCTGGTCGAACCAGAGGTGGATCGAGAAGTCCGTCTTGAGCCCGCCGGACTTCACCACCGCCAGATACGCCGACAGGTCGGCGAAGGTGATGTCGCCCACCGCGCCCAGGGCGTTGGCGGCCTCGGTGTAGATGACCGGCCGGCCCTTCAGGGTGGCGAACGGCGAGGCGCTCATGCCGCCGGGCGGCATGTAGGCGGGGGCCGCCACGGAGGCGCCGGCGCCGGGCACCACCAGGTTGTCGAGCTGCGGCTCGAGGTCCTGGTTGATGATCCAGACGGCGTTCTTCCGGTTGGCGGCCGGCATGCGCGAGTACATCTTGGAGATGTTCGCGAAGTTGACGGTGCCCGCGGTCTGCCCGCCCTCGGCCGCCTGGGTGACCAGGCAGGGGGAGGCGAGGAAGCCCATCGGCTTGCCGACGCCGTCGCCGTTGATGATGGCGTCGTTCACCTTGTAGTCGATCTTCGCCGGGGCCTTCTGGCGCAGGAACGACTCGAGCGAGGGAGCGTCCTCGAGCAGCTCGTCGGTGACCGGGACCAGGGCGGTGATCTTGTTGGCGCGGACGGTGGTGCTCTTCAGCGCCGGCTTGCCCTGGCCGAAGGTGGTGGCCTCGCCCTCCCAGGTGGCCTGGATGCCGGAGGTGGCCCACGGGCTGTCCTCATCGATCGGCACGGTGATCGAGTTGGAGGTGGTGGGGGTCTGGTCGCAGCGGGAGAGCAGCGAGTCCTCGGCGAGGACCCGGGAGAGGATGGTGGCCTTGAAGTCCGGGGGGACCATGTAGCCGCCGTCAGCGCCCACGCCCTCCTGGCCGTAGGTGGTGGCCGCGGCCGCGTTCACCATGCTCAGCCGGGGGTCGGTCTGCCGGCCGCCGGCCGCCGAGTGGACGGCCTTGGCGAAGTCGCCGAAGGCGCGGAAGCCGCCGGTGCCGCGGGAGCTGGCGACGGCTGCGGGCTCGCCGCCGGTGATGGCCGGGCGGACCGCGTTCTGGACACTGGCGGGGGTCGGGTCGGGGCGGACGATGCGGGCGGCGCTGGCGCCGATGCGGTCGGCCCGGGCCTGCAGGTCCTCCCGGCGGCGGATCTCCAGCTCCGTGGCGTCGAAGGCCGCGAAGAGGTCGGCGATCTGCTTGGTCTCGGCCTCGGTCAGGTCGCGCTTCTCGGCGTCGGCCAGGTCCTGGAGGCCCTGGGCCGAGGCCTGCAGCTCCTGCAGCTTGCTGCGGAGCTCCTCGATGGTGTTGGCGGCCGCGCCGAAGATGAGCAGCGCGCCCGCGATGAGGCTGCGGAACGGGTTCACTTTGACTCCTTGCCCGCGTGGGGCGGTGGGGTGGTGTTGCTGGGCGCGCTCCGGCTGGCCGGTTCGCTACGAGCCGGGCCGGCCCGATCTCGCATGCTGCTGACCCGCTCGGTCATCGAGCGGATGAGGTTCTTGGAGGCGGCGGCCCGCTCCCGGAGGGGCGCGGGCGCGTTCTGGAAGCGGGCGACCAGCGGCGCGACGGCGCGGGCGGCGGCGCCCTCCTCGCAGGTGCACGGCTCCTGGCCGCACTCCTCGCAGGGGGCCCCGACGGCGGCCACGGAGTCCACGAAGCCGCGGTCCATGGCCTCCTCGGCGGTGAGCCAGGTCTCCGCCTGCATCAGCTGGCGGAGCTCCTCGGCGTCGCCGCCGGTCTCGGAGACGTAGATGCCGAGCAGCTCGCCGGCGACCTTGTCGAGCAGGTCGGCGGCGCGCCGCATGTCGAGGGCGTTGCCCATGGCGATGGACCACGGGTCGTGGATCATCACCATCGCCCCGGACCCGGCCTCGACGGTGTCGGCGGCCAGGATGACCACGGACGCCGCGGAGGCGGCCAGGCCATCGATCACGCACCGCTTCTTCCCCTCGAACCGCTTGATGAGGTTGAAGATGGCGAGGCCGTCGAAGACGTCGCCGCCGGGCGAGTTGACGTAGATGACCAGATCCTTGACCCCGTCGGCCTTGAACTGGTCGAGCGCCTCGGCCACCTGCTTCGGGCCGATGCCGCCCCAGTAGTCGGCGCCGATGGCGTCGTAGATGTAGAGCTCGCCGGTGGCGGCGGCGCCCTTCTTGGCCGCGGCGGGCTCCACCGCGCAGGTGCGGGCGCTGAAGCGGCGCACACCGGCGGGCATGGCGGCCCGGAAGGCCTCGATGGCGGGCCGGCCCTTGATGCTGGCGAAGATCTTCACGCGCCCTCCCCGGCCGGATCGGCCGGCTTCAGCAGCTGGGCGACCAGGCGCTCCGCGGCGGTCCTCGCCGGCACCCCGTTGTCGACCTCGTCGGCTGCCCTGATCACGTCGTCCTCGCCCGCCCCGCCCGCGCTCTCGACCCTGACCAGGAGGGCGATCCCCTCCCGGCACTCATCGAGAAGGCGAGGCCGGAGCCGTTCCCTCTCATCGGCGAGGTTCCCCTCCACCTTGGACGCCCGGTGGCCAGCGCGGACGAGGTCGGCCTCGCGCGCCGCCAGGCGCCGGCCGTACCGCTCCAGGCTGCCGGCGAAGAGGACCACCATGGCCTCGGCCAGCACCGCGCGCGGCGCCGCCGCGGCGGCCGCTGCAGGCTCCTCCTGGTCGTCGTCCTCGTCCGGCTCCTCGGGCTCTACCGGAGCGCCGGGATCATCTGGCTGGGCGGGCTCTTCCGGCGGTTCCACGCCCTCTGCCGGAGCGCCGCCGGCGGGCGGCGGCGGGGCGTTCAGGTCCACGATGGAGGTGAACTCGTCCCCGCCTTCCACCGGCGGCAGGCCGAGCCGGGCGCGGACCTCGTTCTTGGTCGGGATGCCGGCGGCCAGGTGGTACTGGTAGACCTCGGGCAGGCCCTTCAGCTTGGCGTTCGCCTCCGCGGCCTTCAGCGCGTCGAGGCTCTGCATGTTGCTCTCGACGATGCGGATGTCGCCCTCGGGCCCGATCCCGTTCATCCCCTCCATCTCCAGGATGTCGTTGGCCGAGAGGGCGCCGATGCGGCGGCCGATCTGGTAGGCCTCCCACCGGCTGCGGGCGTCGCCCTGGGTGAGCCACGCCATGTCGATCTTCGACTGGCGCCACGGCGCGCGGGCCGGGAAGAGCTTGAAGTCGGCCTCCTGCTGGAAGCGCAGCGCCCACGGGGTGAGCGAGTCCCGGACGAACTCGATTCCCAGGTGCTCGATGTTGTTGAAGGTGGACCGCTCCAGGTGCTGCACCTTGTGCGGGGGGACGCCGAACCAGCGGCAGATCTCCTCGACCTGGAACTTCCGGCTCTCCACCAGCTGGGCCTTCTCGGGCTCGTTGCCGATGGGCGTGAACTTCATGCCGCCCTCGAGGATGAGCGGCTTGTGGGCCTTCCCCACGCCCTGGCGCTTCTCCTCCCAGTCGTCCTTGAGGCGGTCGTAGGCCTCCTGGGTCAGGGTCTTCGGGTACTCGAGGACGGCGCCGACGGTGGCGTTGTTGCCGTAGTAGGCCGACCCGTACCGCTCGGCCGCCAGGCCCAGGCCGATGGACCGGGCCGCCCAGCTCACGATGCCCTCGCCGAGGAAGCCCGTGAGGCTGGGCCCGCGCACGTGGAAGATGCGCGAGGGCGGGAGCTGCTTGCGCCCGCCGTCCATCTCCATGACCTCGTAGTAGATCTCGTCGGTCTCGGGGTGGCGCCGCATGGTCACCCGGTCCGGCAGGAGCGGCCAGAGCTCGGCGATGCGGCCGGACGTCGCGCGGACGATCTCGGCGTAGCCGTTGCCCCAGGTGAGGGCGCCGTAGCCGAGCGCCTCCCGGAAGGCGATCGCCGTCATCTCCGGGTTGGGCCGGACGTTGAGCAGGTAGCCGAGCGGGTCGTCGGGCAGCAGGGTGAGCCGCCGCCCGTCCCGGGTGAGGATGTTCCAGGGGCAGGACGCGATCGCCTTGTTGATGGCGTCCACGCAGGCCCACACCACCGAGAGCTGCAGGGCGGTGTCGGGGGTGATGTAGAGCCCCTCGATGAAGTCCGGCATCGGGAGGTAGCGAACCAGCCGGGAGGGGTCGGCGAGCGAGACCTCGCCGGCGGCGCTCGGGCGCCCGAAGAGCGAGGCGATGCGTGAGGTCCAGCCCATGCCCCATCGTCCCGGGCGGCTTGGACCTCTCGCGGTCAGAGCGAGCGGAGCCCTCGGCTTCCCGTGTAGGGGCCCTCGTCGGAGGCCGACATCATGGCGCTCCAGAGCGCCGAGATCGTGGCCACGATGCCGTCGATCTTCTTCTCGTGGCTCTCCTTGCGCGGGTAGATGTTGTCCTTGGCGTCGCGGTGGCAGACGACGTTGGAGGCCATCCAGGCCAGGAGCGGGTTGCCGTCGTGGTGCAGCCGGCCGCTCAGGACGAGCCCCTCCATGTCCTTCATCGGCCCGCTGAAGTTCTGGACGCTGGGCCGGCACTCGACCATCGGGAGCCCGGCCGCCAGGAGCTCCTGGGTGAGGTAGAGGGCCTGCCAGGGGTCGTAGGCCACCTCGCGCACGTTGAGGCGATCGCGGTCCTCGAGCAGGGACTCCTTGATGACCCCGAAGTCGAGCTCCGGGCCCGGGGTGGTCTTGATCCACCCATCGATCTCCCACCCCTGGTACTGCGAGTTGCGCCCGTCCACCACCGCGCCCTCGGGCAGGAAGGCGTCGAGGAAGAGGTAGTAGTGGCGCTCCGTGGCGCCCGACCGGGCCAGCACCTGGTCCCGGTGCGGGAGGTCCCGGACGAAGAGCTTGGCCTTGGCCGAGATGTCGGTGGTGCTGGCGAGGTCGAGGCCGATGAAGCACGGGGCGCTGCCGAAGTGCTCGATCTTCAGGTCGGGGTCGCCGCACTTCGCCCAGTCGCTCGGCTTGATCCACGCCACGTCGGCGTTGCACCAGATGTTGAGGTGCTTGGTCTTGAAGTTGTTCTGGGCGCTGGCCATCTGCATGGCCTTGCGGGCCAGCTGGCCGACCACGTCCGGCTGGACGCTCACGCCCCAGTTCGGGTTCGCCTTCCGCCAGGTGGCCTCCGACGTCCAGTCGTCGTCGTCGTCCGCCTCGTAGATGACCGCGAAGAGGGACTCGTCCTCGAGGACGCCGTCGAGCAGCTTCCTGGCGTAGGAGCAGATCTCGAAGCCGATGCCGGAGGTGTTGGATCCGGCAGTGCTGATGACCCACATCAGGGAGCGGGACCGCTTGGCGGTCGCGGTCTCCAGCACGTCGTGCAGGTCGCGCGTCGGGTGAGCGTGGATCTCGTCCTCGATCACGCAGTGGATGTTGAGGCCGTCGTAGTTGTCGGCCTCGCGGGAGAGCGGGACGAACCTCGAGCCGGTGCGCGGCTGGTGGATGATGGAGCGGCTAGCGGTCGCCTTCTCGGGGATCTCCAGGCCGAGCCGCTCCTTGAGCTCCGGCCGGCGGCGGAGCATGGCGTCGGCGTCGCCCCAGACGATCTTGGCCTGGTCGCGGGTGGTGGCCGCGGCGTAGACCTCGGCGCCGCCCTCCCCATCCGCCGACAGGCAGTAGAGCGCCACGCCGCTGCTCTGGAAGCTCTTGCCGTTGCCGCGGGGCACGAAGATCACCACGCGCCGGAAGCGGCGGGCGCCGGTGTCCTTGCGCACCCAGCCGAACGCGGTGGTGAAGACGAAGGCCTGCCACCCCTCCAGCCGCAGCAGGTGGCCGGCCAGGTCGCCCTTCACGTGGGGCAGTTGTTCCATGAACCGGCAGACGCGGCCGGCCTTGGCCTCGTCGAAGCGGTAGGGCCAGGCGGGGTCGTCCTGCCGCGCCAGGTCGGCGAGCTGGCGGCGGCACGCGGCTATGACGCGCTGGCCGGCCGGGATGGCGCCCGAGACCACGTCGTGGCAGTAGGCCAGCGCCTTCGCCACGTGCGGGTCGGCCGGCCCGGCGGGCGGCGGGGGCGGGGGCGCCGTCTCCGCCGGCGGCGCGCGCCGGGCGCCGCGCCGGCGCGCCGGGCGCCGCGCCGGCGCGCCGCGGGTGGGCTTCTTGCCGGACCGCGCCTTCGCGGGCGCCGGCCTACGTGCCATGGGGCCCGCCGCCGCGTGGCCCGGCGCCGAACTCGTCGAGCGGGTCGCTGCTCCGGTCCTGGTCGAGCTGCGCGACCCGGCTCCGGTCCGCCGGCGTCAGGCCGAACCGGGTGCACCAGCCTGCGAAGTTGCGGTCGAACTGGGCGATGATCGCGATCTCGGGCCGCGGACGCAGGACGACGCCAAACTGCGTCGCGCACTCATAGACCGGCGACGTGTTGCCGTCGGATCGCAGCGAATCCTCGGCATCCCGACGCATCACGTAGGCGCAGACCAGCGACTCGAAGGCCATCACGTCGGCCGCCGTCGCGACCCGCAGCGGATCCACCAGCTTGGCCAGCCGCTTCCACGCGATCTTCTGGCTCTTGGTGAGGTACTCGGGCGGCGGCGGCAGCGGCACCGAGGCCGAGCGCGGCTCGTTCGCGCTGCCCGACCTGGAGTCGTACGTCCCGTTGCGCCGCTTGAGCTCAGTGGGCTTGCGCGGCCGCCCGGCGCCGACCAAGGTCAGTGCACCCACAGTGCACCAGACCCACGGTCCGACCCGTCAGGGGTGGACCTCATCGTCGGGGGGTTGAGGGTCCGAATTTCCCGGGCGTGAATTAATGAGGCAAAGCACGTTTGCTCAGCCCCCCCCCAGCTTTTTGACCCACCCCCGGGTGCGATGTTGGCGTGCCAACCCAGCGACCCAGGACCCGATGACGCACTCATACTCGCGGGGACTGACATCGGCACCATCATCGCCGTGCCCTACCGAAGCCGCCGTCCTCGAGCGCCGTCTTCTTGCTGTGGCACGAGGCGCAGAGCGCCTGAAGATTGGTCGCGTCGAGCCGCCTGTGGGGGGCCTCCCTCGCGCTGACCACGTGGTCCACGTGCTTGGCCTCCAGCCCGCAGCAGGCGCAGTAGGGGTGGCCAGCCAGGAAGCGGGCGCGCAGCCTTCGCCAGTCCGCCCCGTAGGTCGAGGCGTTGGTCGTCCCCCTCCGCTCGTAGACCTCCGTCGCCCGCTTGGCCGCGTGGGGCTCGCACCTGGTGGTCCCGCGCGGCAGCAGTTCGCGACAGCCCGGAGCGATGCAGCGATGTGGTGCGCCTTGAGCCATGTCTACCTGGCCGACAGCCTCCCTCCCTGCTTGGACGGCCGACGCATCAGCAGGGGCAGGGGCAGCTGCCTGGGGCAGTCCTCTGGCTCCTGCTGGCGCGGGCGGCGGGGCGTGGGCGGCTTCCACCCTCGCGTCCTCAGCCACACCTCGCAGGCCCTGAGGAACCGCCGCTCGGTCTCGATGTACTCCTGGTCGTCCTCGGCCTCCAGGTGCTCTGACCCTGTGGCCACCACCCGCTCCTTGGGCGTCAGCACCACGGCGATGGGCGTGAGCGCCCGCCCGCGTTGCTTCTGCTTCCAGTGGGCCTCGCAGTAGGAACCGCCTCTCGGAGGCGTCTCCCTGTCGCAGCCCGGCGCCTGGCACCATCCCATCGGTTCCTCCCCGCCCCTTCCCTCGGGCCCGCCCTACCCCGTCGCCTGCTCCGCCTCGAGCTGCGCCACCCTGGCCCGCAGCCGGGCCAGCTCCACCTCGAGGTCGGCCCGCTCCATGGCCGCCTGGTGGAGGTAGACGAAGAGGTCGAGCAGCTCCTGCACCGCATCCACGCCCGCGTCCCGCCCGTTCCAGGTCTCCAGGACCGTCCCGTACTTCCTCAGGCCGAAGGCGCTCCGCTCGCGCAGCTGGGCCACCAGGTCGTCCAGGACCACGGCCCGGCCGCGCGCCGGCGCAGGCTCTGGCGTGGCGGCGCGGACCACGGCCTCCACGAACGACTCGGAGGGCACCTTCTCGGCATCGCCCGCGGTCACGCCCCGAGCTCCTGGATGGCGCTCTCGATGCGGCTGGCCAGGGAGCGGGCGGCCTCCTGCCGGCGCACCAGCTCCTTCCGGCCCTCGCTGAGGAGCTGGAGCAGCTGCTCGACGTCCAGCCCGGCCACCAGCACGCTGGGGGCCGAAGGCAGCGACCTGACGATCTCGGCCGCGCCAGGCGACACCTGGGCCCTCGGTGCCGGCGCGCGGGCCGGCTTGGCCCGGGCAGGGCCCTTGCGCGCCCTGCTGCAAGGGGAGCAGACCCCGGTCTTGTTGTCCGACCTGAGGGGCGTGTAGCACCCTGGCGCGGCGCAGGAGCGGCGGGGCGGGGAGGTGGAGGGCTTCGGCATCGGGGACGGCTCCTTGGCGTGCTGGGTGGGGTCGGTGGAGGCGGTGGGTGCCTCTGGCGGAGGGGCTGGAGGCGGCGTGCTGGGTGGGGTCGGTGGAGGCGGTGGGTGCTCCATCCGGAAGCACCTCGACGACCCGCAGATGCCCGAGCGGTTGCCCTCCAGGAGCTCCCGGCCGCAGTGGCGGCAGGTGGGCTCGTCGAGGTCCTCGGGCTCCTCCTCAACCGGCGGCGCCACCACCTTCAGGGCCGGGCGAGGCGGCGGGGCGACCTCGGCCACCAGGTGGGCAGGCGCCTGGAGGGCCGGCACGCCCTTCCGAAGGCAAGCCAGGCAGACCCCGGGGTGCTGCTCGGCGGCCGGCTCGTAGACCTCCCGGCCGCAGCCGTGGCACCGCATGGCCACCTTCACGAACCAGTCGAGGTAGGCCCGGCGGAGCTGGTCCTGGGGCGCGCAGACCTCGTCCGCCCGGGCGAAGCGCCCCCCGGTGGACGGCTCGTCGGCCAGGCTCAAGCGAGCCTCCTCGGCGGCGGGCCCAGGATCTCGAAGAGGTCCGTGACGGCCCAGGCGCACCCCACCAGGGCGCCATGAGCGTGGGCGTCGGTCAGGAAGGCCAGCTGGGTGGGGTCGGGCGCGCCCGCGGCGCGGTCCAGGATCATCCGGCCGGTCTTGCCCGACGCCTTGAGCCAAGCCGGCGCCTTCGCCTCCACCAGTACCGCCTGGCCGCCTGGGAGGATGGCCTGGATGTCGGGCAGGCCGGCCATGCCCGCCCCGGTGGTCCCGTGGAGGAGCTGCTCGGGCCGCGCGACGCCGCGCCGGCGCAGCGCGCCCACGGCCCGCCCGCGGAGCGTCTTCGCCCCCACGTCCACCGGCCAGGCCTTCGCGCCCCAGCCCCGCCGGAGGGCGTCGAGGAGCCACGCCACCACCTGGGCCTCGTGGATGCGGGAGCACAGGTAGGCCGTGGCGTACCGATCCGGGTCGAAGCGCCAGAGGAAGGGGTACTCGGTGACGCGGGACTTCAGCCTGGGAACCGGGCTCACGGGGCCGGCTCCTCGTCCTCGGGGCCGTCCTGCCAGGGCGCGGGAGGAGGGGCCTCCTCGACCGGGAGCGGCAGCGTGGCGCGCGGCGGCGGGCGGGGCGCCCGGGCGGCCGCGGCGTTGTCGCGCAGGCGCTGGGTCACCTCGCGGAGCTTCTTCAGGGCTTCCTCCTCGGTCATCGGTGGCTCCCTCGGCGCGGCGCGGCCGCCGGCAGCGGCATCGCCCAGCAGCTCGCCGGGTCGAAGCCTGGGTGGGCCCGCAGGACGTGCTCCTCGAAGGCCCGCTCCCGGTAGAGCCCAACGACCTGGTCGTCACTGGCCGCCTCGCAGAGGGGACACGGGCGGGCGCGATTCGGGGCGGTCACGGCCGGCTCTCCGCCAACACCTTCGCCAGCCTGCACTCGGGATCGTGCCCGAGGCCTGGGATGCCCTTGATGCCGGAGCACTCCGGGCACTCGCCGCCGATGAACTCCAGCGGGCGCAGCACCTCCATGGCCTCGGTGAGCCGCCCCTCCAGGCGCTGGATGGCCCAGAGCAGCCCCTCCTCGATGCCGTCGTACTCCCAGGCCCGCCTCTCGATGTTGGCGGCGTAGGCGTCTCGGTCTGCGGCCCGGCCCCCGATCTCCTCCCCGAGCCGTCGGTGCAGCTCGGCCACGTCGGCATCGAGGCCGGCGAGCTGGGCGGCCAGGGCTCCATGCGACCGCTCGCAGTCGAAGCGTCGGGCGCGCTCCTCGTCCCGCTCGTGCTTGAGGGCGTCGCGATCGGCTCGCACCTGCTCCATCTCCGCGGCCACGGACTGCGCCTGCTCCTTGCTGAGGCGCACCCCGAACCCGATCGCGATCAGCCTCTGCAGCTCCGCCAAGGTCATGGCCCACCCGGCCCAGTCGTCGCGGCGTGGTCGATCAGCCGCAGCACCATCCGGGCGCGGGAGAACTCGTCGTTGAGCGAGCACACCCCGTCCAGGGGGGGCCATGACCTCCCGGGCCTTCACCAGCGCCCGCAGCGCCGACCGCAGCGCGTCGGCCTCGTCCTCAAAAGCGTCCCGGTCGGCAAGCGCCGCGTCGATGAAGGCGCCGATGTCTTTCTCCTCGCGCTTCAGCTTCTCCACCTCGGCTCGCAGGCCCTGGTTGGCTGACTTGGCCCCCTTCGCCACAGCCCGGAGCAGCGGCGCGGACACCTCGGGCTTGGCCGGGTCGAAGAGGTTGACCACCTCCTGCGCGGCATCCTTCCAGACCGCCACCTCGGCCTCCGCTGCCTCGCATCGGGCGCGGAGGGCGTCGGCCTCCTGGTGAGCCAGCACGTGGGTGCAGAAGCCCTCGTCGCTGATCAGCCGGCCGCAGTAACTGCACTCGGACTCGCTCACTTGCCCTCCTCCGCGGACGAGGTCGCTCGCCCCTCGCATGTGGTGCAGTACCCGCGGCCATCCCACCGCCAAAAAGGCCCTTCACCGTGGCAGGAAGGGCAGTCGTCAAACCCTCGCTTGGCGGGGAGTGTGGCGGCCTGGAACGGGTGGGGCGTCACGATGTGTTCGAGGTCGTGGACGTGGTGGCTCTGGGCCCCCCCGCAGCGGGCACAGGACGGGCTCGCTGCGGTGTCTGCCTTCGCCAGCCCGGCCTTGATGGCCTTGAGCTCACGGTGCGCGGCGTCGCGCTGCCGAACCAGCTCGGCCCCCAGGAGCTCGTCCACCCCCGCGCCCTCCTTCAGCAGCGTGAACTCGCGGCTCGCCTCGTCCGCCCGGGCCTCCGCAGCTTTAGCGCGGGCCATCAGCTCGCCCACCGCCCGCCCAGCCCCAAGCAGAGCCAGGGTCGCCAGCCTGTCCAGCTCCCGCAGCTTCTCCACCTCAGCCGCCAACTGCGAGTAGGTCGGCGCACCGGGCCTCTCGATGGCCTCGATCTCCCGGGCGTGCCGGGCGTGCATCTCTGCGAGGGTCTCAGCCACGGTCGGCCTCCTGGAACACCTTGCAGGCGCAGACCGTCCACGCGCACGGGCCGGGGACTCCTGCGATGGCGTGGTCGGCCTTGGGGTGGCCGCACCTCGAGCACCTTTCCCCGGCCAGGCCGGCCGGCTGGGTCGACTCGGTCTCGCGCAGCGCGTCGTGGACGGCCTGGACGGCGGCCTTCGTCGCCGCTTGGAGGTCCCGGCATGTCCGGCACCCCGGGCGGCTGCCCTTGTCCTCGATGCAGTTGCCCACCACCCGGCTCGCGGCTCGCCCAGCGAGGTCCGCAAGCGCCAGCGCCGCCTTCCGGAGCTCGACGCTCATGGCTTCACCGGCGTGACGACGGGGACGCAGCCGCAGGTCACGCGGACGGGCTGGCACTCGCCGGCCGCAGTCGGCTCCGGCAGCGGCCGAGGCACCACGCGACCCGCCGTCCACCCGATGATGACCGCCATGGCGACGGCGCACCCCCACGCCAGCCGCTCCTCGCCGCCCAGGTAGCGCCCGCCCTGGCTCACCAGCGCCTCCCGGTGAGGTCCAGCATCACGTCCTTGCTCGGGCGGACCTCGATCTTGTCCCAGGGCTTCGCCAGCCCCAGCAGCCACCAGGTCACTAGCCCGATGCCCGCCAGCGGCAACACCATCGACAGGGTCTCCGGCATCACGCCTCGCCTCCTGCCGCCTTCACCCGGCGGCTCCACTTCTCGAACAGGAACGCCTCGGCGGCGTCGAGCTGGCGCGCCTCCTCGGTCGTCCAGAGCCCCTGGGCGCGCACCTCGTCAGCCAGGCGCCGCTTCTCGGCCTCGTAGGCCTCCCGCTGCGCCGGGTTCATGGCGCCGATCAGGGGAGCCCACCGCTGCTCGACCTCGAGGTCCCGCTGGCCGCGCACCTGGTCGATGTCCACCCCGGCGACCTCCACGGGCAGCGGGTCGCCGCCGCGCTGCGCCTCCTCGAGCAGGGGCACGAAGAAGGCGAGGGTCTTCGGGGGCTGGAGCCCCTGCCGGCGGCGCCGCTCCAGCGCCCCCCAGCACAGCGCCTCCGCCCGGTCGACGCCCAGTGTCTCGACCAGTTCCTCCAGCGCCGACCGCACCTGCACCTTGCGGTCGTGGGCAGCCACCAGGAACTTCCACTCGGCGCGCAGCTCCAGCCGGGCGCGCATCTCGGCGGCGGCGGGCCCGAGCTCCACCAGGTCGAACACGGGCGCCAGGCGCGGCGGGCTGTCGTCGAAGGCGGCAACGGCCACGAGAGGAGCGCCGACCTGGGCCGCCGTAGCAGTCCCTGCGATGGCCCTGCCCGGGTGGGCTTCCGATGGCTCATCGGGCGCGGCCGGCAGCGCCCCCGTGGAGACAACGGGCCCCGGGGAGACCTCCACCGCGGGAGGGGGGGGTGCGGCTTCAGCCTCCCCAGGGCCCAGCTTGCTGATGGCACCGGCCGCGTCCCGCGCGCATGCGCGAGCAGCAGCAGCTGTTTCTTGTTTCTGTACTTCTCTACTGTCCCCGCGCTGGGTCTCCGAGGGACAGGCGCCGGTCCCTCTGGCGTCCCGCTCCGGTCCCGCGCGGGACGGTGGAGGGACCGGAGCGGCTGGCGGGCGGTTTCCGCGCGGCTTCTTGGCGTCCCGGTCGTGCTTCCTGACGTGGGCGCCGTTGCGCTCCTCCCAGCCATGGACGAGGTAGCAGTCGCCGTCCTGCTCGATGAACCCGCAGCCAGCCGCGGCCTCAATGAACCGGCCCACCTTCCCGGTCCAGCCGGCGGCGTGCTCCACCACGTCAGCTTCGACCCGGCCGTCGAGCGCCAGGCGGGCGCAGTAGGCCCAGAGCTTCAGGACGTGCGCCCACGCCAGCGGCTGGCCCAGCTTCACCCCGAGCCGGACGCTCTTGGGGTGGTCGGGGAAGTCGGCGTAGACCGCGAACCAGGGAAGCCCAGCCATCACCCACCCCCAATGAGACGCGGCCCTGAATCGCTTGACGACTGGTCCGGGCGGCTGGCACCTTCGGCGCTCCACCCAAGCAGGAGATCCACATGCACCAGAGCATCGGCTTCGGCACCGGCAGCCACGCCGTCACCCTCAGCGTCACCGACGGCAGGAAGGCGGCCCTTAGGCTGGAGCACGATGAGAACTCCTGGGAGGAGACCGCCCCCATCGACGCATCGGCGATGGCTGACGGCCTCAGGTCCATGCTCAAGGTCCTGGAGCCCGGGGAGGAGGCCCCGCTGCCCAAGTCGGTGCTGCGCGCCGTCCAGGCTGTGGCGCTGCTCTGGAACACCAACGCCTGCGGCACCTACCGGATGGCCGACGGCGGCGGTCAGATCGACTTCAAGGCGCTCAACAACGCCCTGATGGAGCTCTCCGGCGCCTGCGTCGAGGCGGGGCTGGTCGCGGACGTCGAGTTCGAGGGGTAGGCGATCCATCAGGCCGCCTCCCCTGTCGGCGCCGGCACCTGGTCACCCCACGTCGTCCACCCGGCGCGCCGGCGGCGCGCGAAGAGCTCCAGCCGCGGCCCTGGGCTCACCCGCTCCGCCATGTCCTGCAGCAGCTCCGGCTTCACCGAGTGCTCCCCGGTCTCCGCCTCGAAGTAGGTCCGCTCCCGCCGGCTCAGCGCCGGGCAGCGGCCGCGCACCCCGAAGAGCACCAGCTCGTGGGCACCGCGGAAGTAGTGCCCCGCCCCGAAGGCCGGGCGGCCGTGCCTCGTCCGCTTGCCCCAGACCACCGTCGTCTTGAGGCTGAACCCCCACGCCTTCATCACCACCAGGCCGTCCTCGAGCAGGGCGGAGGGGACCCACAGGTATAGGTGCGCCGAGGGGGCCACCACGCTCGCCACCGGCAGCCGCGCCACCCAGCTGGTGGGCATCGTCCGGTAGAGGCGCTTCACGGCGCCGCCGCGGCGCACCTCGGCGTCTGGCGCTACCCGGCTCCCGCTGTCTCGGAACGCCCATGGCGGGTCGGCACAGACCGTCCCCCACCCACCCCGCGCTGTCGGCAGCACCCCGCCGGCCAGGTCCAGCAGCTCCTGGGCCATCAGGCCGCCTTCTCCGAGGTCAGCTCTCGGACCTCGAAGATGCCCGCCAGGTCCGGCTCCTGCGCCATGATCAGGCGCGCGTAGCGGCTCCGGTGGTTGTTGTTCAGCTTGAAGTTGGCATCGGTCGTCTCGAAGAAGAGCCGCCAGCGCAGCACCTCCCAGAGCATGCCGATGCCGATCTCCGCGGCCCCCTTCTCCTTGGCCGCCCGCGCCAGCTCCACCAGCGCGGCGTAGACGTGCGGGTTCTCAGCGTGGAAGGCCTGGAAGGCCGCCTCGCTGGCGCCGGCCGGGCGCGGGCGGCGGGCCGGCTGCTCCCGAAGCCGCTGCAGCGCCTCGTCGAAGATGTTCAGCTGGTTCACCGGCCCGCCCTCCTGACGATCGGCTCGACGCCCAGGTGCGGCAGGGCGGCCGGCGTGCAGCGCGCCAGGACCACGCCGGCCTGGATGCCGGTGGAGGACTGCCCGCCGCCCTCCACGCACCCCCGCACGGCGTGGGCCAGCAGCTCCCCGGTGCTCTCCTTCGGGATGCGCGGGCCGTCGTCGGCCGTCGAGCGTGCCTCGTAGCCCACGGCGCGCGCGGCCCCGAACATGAGCAGCGGCACGGCCAGGACGGCCACCAGCAGCGTCAGGGTGAGGGTCCTCACGCGGCCCCCGGCTTCTTCTTGCCCAGCAAGAGGGCGAGCTGGGCGGGCGCCCTCCGGGGCGCGCGGCGAGTGCGCGGCCGGAAGCCGGCCAGCACCCGGCCGGCCTCGGCGTTGCGCCGCCGGTGGTCCTTCAGCAGGGCCGAGACCAGGCCCGTGAGGGCGTGGACGGTCCGGTTGGCGTCCTGAGCCAGCGCAAGCGCCCTGTCGATCCGGGCGTCGGCGCCGGCCAGGGCCCCCTCCCTGGAGCGGAAGTAGCCGGCCACCAGCTCGCGCTGGACCTGCCACGCGAGGTCGTCGCGGAAGGTCTTCACCAGTAGCAGGTAGCCGGACTCGGCCAGGAGGATGCTCGGTTCCATGCGGCCACCAGGGGAACGAGACTCCCCCGGCAGCTGGAAGTAGTCCGATCCCTCCACCAGCCTGGCGCGGTGGCGCTGCCATGCCTTCTTGGCGGTGCCCTCTGGCCGGCCGTGCGCCTCATCCATCTGGCCCAGGGTGATGACCCGATGGCCCTGGTGCTCCATCGGCGCGGCCTTCAGCTTCTCGATCTGGTTCACGCCTTGACCCTCCCCTGCCCTACCCGGCGCGCCATGCGCAGCCGGAGCTTGGTCATCCCCTCGGCCGCCCTCACCCGGACGTCCCGGTCCACCAGGACGTGCCGCCCCTCCGCGTGCCCCCACACCCACCGAGGCCACGCCAGCCGGGCCAGGCGCTGCAGGAGGCCCGGCGAAGGCGGGACCTGGTGGATCGGGTGGCCGGCCAGCTTCCGGCACAGGGCGCAGCGCCCCTCTCGGTACACCTTCGGCAGGCTCACGCCGGGACCGCCTCGGGGGCCATCCGCGCCAGCTCGTTTCGGGCTGCCACGGCCGCCACCTCCACCAGCCGCCGCTCCGCCACCCTGGTCAGCGCCCGGATCTCCTGGCTCTCCTCCGCCGAGACCCCGCCCTCGCGCTCCGCCTCCAGGACGGCCGCCTGCACCGCCCCCACGGCCGCGCCGGCCTCGGCTGCTTCCACCACCAGGGCGTGCCGGGCGCTCTCGGCCCGCGGCGCCTGCGCCAGGATGAGCCCCGACACCCGCAGCCCCAGCAGCTCGTCCAGGAACACCACCGCCGCCTCCGGGCTCTGCGCCATCAGCGCCGCCAGCAGGTGCCGGACCTCCCAGGCCCGGGGCTGCTTCTGCCCCGTCGCCCACTTCTGGATCCGCCCCCACGGCACGTCCACGCTGGCCGCCGCCTTCGCCGAGAGCTCCCCGCGCTCCATGAAGGCCCGGTGCACCGCTCGCGCGACCTCCCGCTCCTCCATCCTCGTTCCGTCCATCGGCCCCTCCAGGCGTTCAGGTTGGCTGCGTCTGCTCGGCTGCTCTCGGATCAGGCGGCGGGACGGCGCACCTTGCGGGCATGAGGACCCACGGACAGCAGGCTCGCGAGCGTCACCCCAAGCGAGGAGGCGAGGCGCTCGTAGCTGCCGATCCGGCCCTCCCGCTTGCCGTTCTCGATCTCGCTGACGGCGCCCAGCCCGAGGCCGGACCGCGCTGCGACTTCCCGGAGCGTCAGCCCCTGGGCCTCCCGCAGCAGGCGGGCGCGCTGCCCCACCCGCTGGACGATGCTCTCGACTCGGGCCGCGCTGCCGTTCTCCATGAGTACCTTTTAAGGGAACTCACTGGTTCGCGTCAAGGGAACCACTTATGACACCCTTCCGACAACGGAACGGATACGCTTCGGGAGTGAAGGGCAGACCCGGGAAAGCTCCGCTTCTAGGCAGGGATAGGGCGATCGAGATCGCTCGGAGGATCGACCTGCGCCGCCGGGAGCTGCAGATCATCGTCGAGGAGCTGCTGCCTCTCCTGGGCCTCAAGTCGAAGTCGGCCTGGACGAAGCGCACTAACCCCGCCAAGTCCGACTGGGTCGCCTTCCAGGTGGACGAGATCGAGTCCTTGGTCCCCCGGCTGGGCCGCTCGGAACCCGGCTGGCCCTACCTGAACGAGACCGAGGCCCGCATCCTCAGGCGCCAGCTCGAGATGGCCGAGGGAGCCCAAAGTCCGCCCGAGAGCGCCACGCCCCCCATCACGGCCTCGACGGCGACCGCGGAGCCGCCGAGGCGACTGACCCACCGAAGCGGCGCGGCAAGGCGAAGCGGGCGCTGATGGGGCTGGTCCTGTGGCTCGATGACTACCGAGCCAGGATCGAGGCGCGGTTCATGTAGCGCCAGGGCCGGGCCGGCCCGGCAGCGTCAGCCCCAGCCTGGCCAGGTTGCGCCCGATCTCCACCCGCTCCTCCGCCGTGGCGCTGGCTAGCGCCGCCTCGACGGCCGCACGCTCGTCCGTCGCCAGCAGCTCGTCCCGGCGGCGGAGCAGCTCCCGGAGAGCGCCGGGCAGGATCGGGATCGTCGCGCGGGGCATCGGAGGGGCCCGGCCGGGGCTACTTCCAGCCCGCCGTCATCTTGACCAGGAGGACGCCAAGAACCACCAGCCCCATCACCAGCGCCCCGCCGAGTAGGCACCCCAACGGTAGCTGCGGCTGAGGGGCCGTCCGCCTCGCCCGCCCGGGGCGCTTTGTCCGGGCGGGGACCGGCGCAGGATCGGCCCAAGACTCGGAGTCGGCCACGGGCGGCTCCGCGGCGGGCGCGGCCAGCAGCTCCTCGCTGGTCGGGCCGGCCGGCGCCGTCACCAGCGGGACCGGGAGGACGGGCTGCCCCCGCTCGTCCTCCATTCGCACCACCACCACCGGGATCGGGTAGGTCCCGCGGTCCAGGATGCGCTTGCAGAAGGCGAACGGCTCCAGCCCGCCATCGAGTAGCGGGGCCATCTCCGCCGCCATGGCCTTGGGCACGTACCCGATCTTCTGGCCCTCGCTGGTAGTCAGGTGGATCGCGACGGCGTTGGGGTCGTAGGGGTTGCGCGGCTCCCGGCGGAGCACCACCGGATCGTGCTCCGCCAGGTGGTCCGCGATCACCTCGCCCCGGCCCTCGAAGCTCACGCCCGCCACCATGAAGTCCCACACGCCGTTCGCCCTGGCCTCCTCGGCGGCACGCGCCCGCGCCGCCAGGCGCCGCGCGGTCTCGGCCCGCTCCTGCTCAGGGCGGAGCGCCTCCCACCGGGCCGACTTGGCGTCGCCGCGCTCGGCTGGGGGGAGCACCCGGATCACCGCGTCGTGCAGCTCCTGGCGCTCGGCGTCGGTGATCACCCCGTCGGCCATGATGCGTTCGACCACCTCCCGCAGGTAGCCCGCGGCGGGCAGGTCCTCCGCCGGGTTCGCCTCCAGCCAGCGGAAGAGGTCCATCGTCTCCTCTTCGGAGAGCACCCCGTCACGGGCCGTTCCTCGCACCAGGTCGAGCAGTTGAGCCGCGGCCGCCTGGGCGCGCACCTGCCGCTGCGTGATGGAGATCTGCCGGCCGCCGGCCGGGGGCTGCGGGTTCGCCATGGGGCACCTCGACGCGGGTCACCGATGGGACCCTCTGTCCGGCCACAGAAAGTACGTGCGCATCCGCTGACCGTCAATCCGCCCGTCTTGTCGGGAGGTTCCGCGACCGAGCGCGGCCCGGAAGGATTTGAGATAGGCATGCGCAAAACAGGTTCCCTTGACGAGAACCCACTGGTACCCTTATAAGGAACTCACGGTGCGCAGGACGGCGCGCCGAGGGGGATGCCGAGATGCCGACGCCGACCATCATCCGCTGCAAGGCCTGCGGGACCACCGCCGCCTTCGTCGCCCAGGACGCCTACAGCAGCGGCCGCGACGGTGAGGCGGCGGCCCGGGCGCTGGCGGCCCGCGGCGGCACCCCCACCTTCCGCGGCCTGGCCTGCATCGGCGCCCTCCTCTGCTGCGGCCGGTCGCCCAAGGTGGTCGAGGTCAAGGGCACCTTCCGCCCCGCCCACAAGTGCGACGCCCGCTGCCTCTCGTCCGTCGGCGGGAAGTGCGAGTGCGCCTGCGGCGGGAAGAACCACGGCATGGGCTACGCCGCGGCGGAGGCCTGATCATGGCCAAGACCAAGCACACTCCAGGGCCGTGGTGCGCGCAGCTGAACGCGCCGACGGCCGCCGTCCCGGGGCACCTCGTCGAGGCGGCCGACGGCCGGCACCCAGTGGCCCTGCTCTGGGAGGGGGCCGGGACCAAGGGCAAGCCGCGGCAGATCGCGAACGCCCACCTCATCGCCGCCGCGCCGGAGCTGCTCGAGGCGTTACGGGCGGCGGTCCTGAACTGCCCGCACGACGAGGATTGCGACTACATCGCCGGTGAGGTCGCCGTGGCCGACGACTGTGACTGCTGGAAGGCGAACGCCCGCGCCGCCATCGCCAAGGCCGAGGGGCGGCCGTGACCGCCCACACCCCCGGCCCCTGGGTCGTGAACAAGGACCGGCGCGGCGCCGGGAAGCTGTACGTGCGGGAGGCCAGGCTCTCCGAGGTGGCCGGCGCCACCGCCGGGCGGGCCGTCGCCCAGCTCACGGCGGTGGTCGGCTCGGACGAGCAGCTGGCCAACGCCACCCTCGTCGCCGCCGCGCCCCTCCTCGGCGCCCTCGCGCGCCAGCTCGTCACCACCCTGGACGAGCACCTCTCCGACGGGGACCTCCGCCTCCTCCGCCCCGAGGCCGTCGCCCAGCTCGACGTCCTCCGCTCCACCGCCCTCGCCGTCCTCGAGCAGGCCGGCCTCACCCTGCCCCCGGGATGAGCCCGGGGGCCCCGCGCCGGTCGATCGTTGGAGGCCGTCGCGGGCCCTTCCACTGCACCAGGAGCAGCCCATGAACCAGAAGACCAAGACCCAGACCCTCGCCCTCCTCGGCGTGAACCTCAAGGCCGCCCGGCTCCGCGCCGGCTTCACCCAGGCCGCGCTGGCCGAGCGGCTCGGGATCTCCGTCGCCTACCTCAGCCTCATCGAGCGCGGCGGCAGGAACCCGCCCACCACCACCGTGGTCGAGCTGGCCCGTCTTCTCAGCACCCCCGTCGGCGACCTCTTCGCCCGCGCCGCCTGACCAACCCGCACCACCACCAAGGAGCCCCACCAGATGGCCACCAAGAAGACCACCAAGCCCGCCAAGACCTCGAAGCCCGCCGCCCTCCTCCCCGTGCTGGTCACCACCGAGCCCCGCGGCGTCTTCTTCTGGGCCACCCGCTCTCGGTCCGACGGCGAGAGACCATCCCTCAGGAACGCGCGCAACTGCCCCTGAGCCCGAGCCGGGCGAAGGGCTTCCTCGGCCTTGCCGCCACCGGCCCCGACAGCCAGTGCCGCATCGGGCCCCGGGCCGACATCACCCTCCGCGCCACCGCCGTCGCCGAGGTCACGCCGGCCGCCGTCGAGGCCTGGGAGAAGGCCCCGTGGAAGTCCTGAGCGGCGCGCTGCCCGCCTGGGCGCGCGGCTCCGGCTACGGCTACGGCTCCGGCTACGGCGACGGCTCCGGCGACGGCTCCGGCTCCGGCGACGGCGACGGCTCCGGCTACGGCTACGGCTACGGCTCCGGCTACGGCTACGGCTACGGCTCCGGCTCCGGCGACGGCTCCGGCGACGGCTCCGGCTACGGCTCCGGCGACGGCTCCGGCTCCGGCTACGGCTCCGGCTACGGCGACGGCTCCGGCTCCGGCTACGGCTACGGCGACGGCTCCGGCTCCGGCGACGGCTCCGGCTCCGGCTCCGGCTCCGGCTACGGCGACGGCGACGGCGGGGTCTGCCTCACCGTCGAGCTGGGCCGCCCCGAGGGGCAGCCGAGCCCCATCGTCGTCCAGTCGCTCGACCCCAATGCGGAGGAGCTGGGGCTGCTCATGCCCATGGACGCGAGCGGCGCCGGCGAGGGGCCCACCGATCCCAGCCAGGTCTGCCCTGCCTGTGGCCGCCTCCTGGCCAGCGGCGCCGACTGCCCGAAGCACGGGTCGCCGGCGGAGGCCAAGCGGAAGCTCCTCGAGGGGGACGTCAACGTCATCCTCAAGAACGGCGGCTCCGCCCACCTCACCAAGGGCAGCGACGGGATCTCCACCACCGTCACCCTCCGCACCCCGGGCCGGCCCGACATCACCACCACCCCGGAGCAGCTCAAGAAGGCGCTCGACACCGTGAAGGGCCGGAAGGCCTCGAAGAAGGGGGGCAGCCGGTGAGCCGCCAGGAGTTCCTGCAGGCCTCGGTCGTGGAGGCGGGCCGCCAGGTCCTCGCCCGGCTGCTCCTCGAGGAGCGCCGCCGGCCCGCCGCCCTGCGCCGCCTGTCGCCGGAGACGCACGAGGCCCTCCAGACCCTCAGGGACGCCGCGGCCGTCGAGCGCCGCGCGAGGAGCGGCCGGTGATCTCCCAGTTCCCCGGCACCTGCGCCTGCGGCTGCCGCAAGGCCTTCCCCCGAGGCGCCCAGGTCGAGCGCGGCGCCGCCGGCGGCTGGGTGCTGGCCAGCTGCGCCCGGCCGGCGGCCGCTCGGCCTGCGCTGGCCGGCCCCGTCGAGGCCAGCCACGCCGAGGTCCTCAGCGTCCTGGCCCAGGCCAAGGCCGTGGCGGCCCGCGCCGCGGCCACCGCCCCTGCGCCGGCGCCCCGGAGGGCCACCCGGTGATCGCCCCCTCTACCCGCGCCCGCCAGCGAGCCGCCCTGGCCGTGGTCCCCGACGCCGAAGGGCCCTCGATCGTGGTCGAAAAAGGGGAACACCCCCACCCGGCGGGCCTCCGGGTAGCCGACCCCGGCGACCGGGCCGACGCCATGG
>JADJTD010000006.1 GCA_016711345.1 Chloracidobacterium sp. | reverse complement strand
CCCCATTTTTATATACAGAAAACATCTTACTAACTTTTGCCACTAGGGAGTAGGGAGGGGGAGTAAGGAGTAAACATCTATTCAATAGGGGGGGGTCACATAGCAGGGCACAAGCAGGGGTATATCGATATGCTACGCATGCTTGTTTATGTATGCGATGCGTCGTAAAAGATGATTGTTTGGATTTGCTTATGCTGTGCTATGTCCTTGGCATGCGTCGCATAACTGGTCTTTTACGACGCATGAAAGGGGGTTATTTTACGACGCTATAAATGGTTATGTTTAATAGGATAAATACTTATCCACATTATCCCTGTTTCTTGGCTAAGATAACACTATTGACAGGGTTTAATAGATATGGTTTAATATAGAGGTCAAAGGAGACAACCCATGAACAGCATGACTGAAGCCCTTGATACGCTCTTTCCCTCTATCTTCGACGATGAAGACAACGTCTATAACACCGACCAGCTTGGATCGGAAGTCCGCCCTCGCAGATCGCCAAGCGCGAACGCGCTGAAGCCTCTACGCGGACGGACACGCCGTCACATCGTCGCTCTTGACTCGTTGGCCTAGTTACTCGCTAGGCCACCGCACAAGGGCAAAATTAAGCCCTCTAGCACATTCTCATATGTCACAAGATCGTAAACTCCAGATCGTTGCTGCTTTACTCGACGGCGTTGCTTGGCAACTTGTAGCGTCTCCAGAGGAAATGGCAGAGATCGACGTTCTGAAGTCATGGAACTTGTCCCCGCGTTCATGCGCTAAGTATGGACACAATATGTCGCCGCTGGCACATGGGCGTTATCGACCATGTGATCCGAGGGCAGTAAGCCGGAAACACTCTCCGGCTTATCCCTGCTCAAATCTAAAGGGCCGAAATATACCTTTATGCGATATCCACCAGACAGGCTAAAAGTGCGTGAAGCCCTTGAAACCCAGTCACAAAAGACCCGTAACGAACGCAAAACGCTAGAAAAGACGCTAGAGATCGTTGAGCAGTACACGGGCAAGCAGATTAACAAACGCCTCTGTACGTTTATCCAAGAAAAATCCGGCCAACGCTTTCGAGAGGTGACGCGTTGGGACAGCGAGACGAAAAAACGAAACAAAATCAGAAGCTTACCCATGTATCTACGCAACGCTAGAAAAAAAAGATTATGGCGAGCGAGAATATACGTTGACCGTTTACAACGAATGGGCCGAACGGTCAACAATTTGGTTTGCAGACATGCCCGACTTGATCGAGGGAATCAAGGCACGCATTAGCGGGACAGATGAAGCCATTGTAAACATTTCAAATCTTCTCAAAAACCTTGATAACACTCTCGACCGTTTTGAGAAAGCGACGACTGAGCTCGAGGAGATCAATGACATAAAAGGCATGTTCTATATCCGAGAACTTCTATAATAATATGCAAACGTACAAATACGACGAGCTGGACAAGCGAGGGCAGGACTACGTGGTCAACTCTATAATGCGCAACTAATCGAAGAGGGAATAAACGAAATGCGAGATGCTGGAACGCCTGATAACTTAATCCTAGATAGCATTTTTAACGGCGTACGCTTCAACGAACACGGCGAGCGGATCGCTTAATCAGGTCACAAACTCGCACAGAACGGCTTAGGACAAGGCTTTATATGCCCCTAGGCCGTTTCTGCGAGGGTGGAACTATCTACCCCATGACAGGAAAATCAATATGCTCACAAAGAAACAGCGCGCGTATATCGAGACTTGGCTCAACGGATCACGCCATTTCTTGCGAGAACGGATGGCGTCGAGGATATCGGGGCACTGTCAAGCGACACGCTAGGAAGCATGCGGGGAGCAGTCCCAAGGACTTGCCTCGACAAATGACAGCCCCTGTACCGCGATGATATCAGCCACATTGCAAGGAGGAGCTTGGGGAAGCTATCGAGGCTCTCAAACGATTATAGAGCGTCACAGCATAAACGGTTTCGGAAACGTACTCCCGACGCTTCACCGCCTAATGAGCTCACATGGCGGAACGTGTCAGGCGTCTTTTGATCATTGAAAAGAGACAAGCACGGTCATAGTTCAGGGCTTAGGAGTGATTTTGGAAATGTCCGGAAAAGAGACCGGCAAGGGGGAGCTAAATGATGGAGCAGGGTGATCGGAGCAGGGTTCCCTGTGACCGGCTAGAAGAGCTCGCGCCTTGTGCTAACCTTGGAAAGTTGTATGGAAGAGCTTGGAGGCTTCGACGATCTCAAACCATTTAGGCAATTAGAATAAACTTGAATTGTAGAATGTATAACCCAATTGTAACCTGTTTATAGATCGGCATGCAGGAAAAGGCAGGTTTTTTTCTTTTTGATACTTTCTGTCACTGAGTGTTCATAGTTTTAGGGCTTGGAGTGATTTTTGATATCCAAAATAACTGCAAGGAGCAAAATCATCATAGGTGATCAGGATTGAACTTTTTACCTCCCAAAATCAGCTTTATTTATGAAAAAGTCTTTATATCTAGGCTAATTCTAGCATAATAAAAAATCTATGTTTTTCATAAAAAAATCTCAAAAAGTTCTCGATTATATGAATGACCCCAACTTTTGACTATCTGGTGACTAATTCCTTGCTACCATTTTCTCCCACAATGTACACTCCAACAGGGCGATCTTCCTTTCCGAACATGGTAACCAATCCACGATGAAATCGTCGTTTTGGGATCGCTTCCGATCTTTACGCTTACGATCTCAAAGACTTCATCGAGAAGAACTTCGAGATCCTCCCCGAGAAGGACAAGTACCGTTTGGGATTTTCTACCCGTCTCTTCTCCCACCTTTTCACCTATCGCTTTGACAGGTTTTTCATTCATACCGACTTTTATTAACTAGGCGAGAAGCGTATACCATCCTCGACTCGCCAACGCGAATATCTTTAGTCGTTAAAGCGAATGAAAAACATCCGGAAGGGTACTCCTTGCAAATCCGACCGGCCGCAACCGCGAAGACTCCATGAACTTCTATCGCAAAGAAAGTTCCAACCTTTACGCCGAAATCTCCTCGTTTCGTGGAGAATTTTGAGATCCTACAATCGAGAGATCACAATCGAATAACCCCACTTCCCAACCCCTCTGTCGTCCTATCGCTTCTTGCAAGATTTTCAACCAACCGATCTCAATCAACTAGGGTATGAGAAGCGCATTACCTGACCCTCGCTACGCTAATCTAAAAGAGCTGATAATGTCGTGATTCGATTCGAATGTAATGAAGAATCTTTATCATGATCTTAAAGCACAACAGAGTAAACTGACCCTCACCATTAGAATCCAAGAGCGAAAAAGAAAAAGATAAGCTCTTGAGCCTCAAAGGAGTTCGTTGCTTTGATCGACAAAAATGTGGCCAAAGAAGGACTACAAGATTGACAAAGGAAATTTCCTCAATCCCCAGAACGCAAAATCAAATCCTCAACACCCCTTGTCGAGGCACCAGTGGCTGAGTGAAAAAGCATCTCCTTGCATCCCCCGTCGAGCCAGCACAGAAGAGAACCCTTTTCCCCTGGAACATCCTTGGATGAAATGGGAGAATGCTTTACTTCTTAGAGATCGTAGTAAGCCAACGCCTTAAAACTTCAACATCAAAAACCGACACCCACAGGCTGACAGTTCAAACCGTTTGATTTATAATCGAGGAATCCGCGATAGCTTATCAAAAATCAATATGTCCTCTTCTAGCTCATTACCGCCTCCAAAGTTCCTAGACCTCTTTCCGGAGTCGATCTTCTGTTTTATTCCAGAGACGACAGAAGCCAAAGAGAAAACGCCTCCTCTCCCTGTAAAACACTACCCCCGTATTGATGCGGATCTTTTAAAACAATTGAGGGGCAGGGTTATGCTTCCTACATCTCCGTAAACGGCTTCCGTGACGCGAAGCTCCGGAAGGAAGAAAATCTTTCTCTCTCTGCAGCATTTATTTTGCGACATCGACGCGCCGCACGACGACTTCCACCTCTCCGACAAATCCCTCAACACGTTCAAGAACAACTCCTTGAAACGCATTCAGGAACTCGATAAGATCGTCCCCATTTCCATCCTCGTCGAGACAAGACGCGGATTCCACGTCTACTTCCGCATAAGCCCACCGGACACAACGATCGATCAGAATACAAAAGAACTGTATCTTTCCCTCCTAAAAATCCTCCGTGACGAGCTTGGCGCCGATCACCAATCGAGCGACATCCCCCGCGTCCTCCGTCTCCCGAACTCCCTGTACCGGAAAGACCTCAAACAATCCGACACGCACCTCCATTCCATTATCCGTCTTTTGACTTGCAGATCCGATGCCGGAAAGACTCTCCGTGAGTACGCCGCGATCCTATCGTCCGTCATCATGGAGCAAGAACCGGTAGCACCTATCCTAGAACCTATCCTAGAACCTATCCTAGAACCTATTGTTGCTCCTGAACCCGACCTCACTCTCAAGAACGAAGCGAAGTCTGCCTTCCGCAAAGCGTTACCTCCGGAAACAAAAATCGACGATAGCGTGAAGGAAACCTTTTTCAATGAAGCTCTCCTCCACCTCGACAAAGTGTTCCCGATCATGGAACGCCCGTCCTTCATGTCCGTTGCTTCTCCAAAAGGTATCCCGAACGGTGAGCGTAACAATACCCTAATCATCGCCGCCTCCCTCATGCGTCGTGCCGGAGCGAGTCAAGAACAAGCCGAATCAACTCTCTCCGATTACAATGGCCTCAAACCTAACGAGATTAGAGCCGTCATCAAATCCGCCTATCAACGTGCCGAGCCTTGGGACTTTGCTTGGAATCATCCGACCTTCTCCTCCCACGTCACCGTTGCCGAGAAACAGAAAGTAAAATCAATCATTAGTGAATACTGCACGAACCGGATCATCGAATACATCGACGCAAAACGTAAACAGCTCAAAGAACAAAAGGTAAAGACCGATCAAGCAACAAACCCGATCCCCGAGGACATGACAGAAGCACTCCTCTCTTCCTCTCTTCCTCTTACTCCTGCCGAGCAGAAGAACATCCTCGATCGCTTCCCTGCCATGTTCTCTAAAGAGTTCCCGAGCTTCCGTCACGTCCAGAACGGTCGCTACTTTATCTATCAGCCAACTCCCGAAGAACCGTTCAAGATCATCCACGACAAAGACCTTGAAATCATGGTCATCGCCTTCATTGAAGCGATGGGCCTCCAACGCCTTGCAACCGTGACGACGGCCAAATCTCAAGTCCTACGCCTCGCTGCCTATCCCGATATCCAACTCGAGGGACGCGAAATCGACTCCGATAGCAAGCTCCGTGAACTCCACAATTCCCCCGGCCCTTTTATCCCCGTCAAGAAATGGCGTCCTCGACCTGAAAACTCGAATCCTCTACCCCTATGACGAAAACGCGATATACCTCTCTCCTATCCGTACCGAGTACGTCCCACGTGAACAAATCTCTACGGAAGATGAACAGACAATCAAAAAGTTCATTAACGACATCGCGTGTAGCGAACCTGATCGCGCTAAACGCCTTGCTCAAATTGCCGGCTATACACTCCTATCAGATAACCGTTTTCAGAAATCCTTTTTTCTCTTAGGTGAAGGCGCGAACGGAAAGTCCACGTTCCAGAACGCCATAACCTCGATGCTTGGACAATCGAGCGTCCTCTCCTTCTCGTTCAATGAACTGAAAAACAACTTCTTCACCGGAACGATCTTTGGCAAACGTGCCGGTCTCGTGGAAGAAGTCTCCGGAAACTACTTTGAGTCCGACGTGTTCAAGCGCATCACGGGTCAGTCAATGGTCACGGCTGATCGCAAGTACAAAGATCCGATCTCCTTTATCCCTTGCATGAAGATCATTATCTCCGTGAACCAACTCCCGCGCGTCAACGACGTATTCGAGGGTTACTACCGTCGCCTTGGGATCGTACGCTTTAACGCTCATTTCTCCCTTGCCGATAATAACCTCGATCCGGAAATCGAGTTCAAGCTTGACCGCGCCCGTAAAGCCTTCCTTCATTTTGCTCTCGACGGTCTCGAGTCCCTGATCCTCGAAGGCGGATTCCTCCCCGTTGCCGACGACACAGCTCTCCTCGCTGAATACACGACCTCTAACTCCTCCCTCCTCTTCTTCCTCGGACAGAACTTTGCGCCCGTACCAAAAGACAACGCCTCTGTCTACACGGCTACCGCAATGCCGTTCAAAGAGTTCTACTCCCAGTACAGCACGTTCGCCCGTGAAAATGGCCTCGGACAAAAGAGTGCCGTCACTCTCCTCGACGAATTGCGCCGGAGCAAGTTCAAGCCATTTGATCTCACTCTGGAGGAAGCAAAAGACGGTCGTCAGGCTTATGTCCTCGGTCTTAAAAAAGCTATTTAATATCCATAACAAAAATCCTATGCACCTGAACGAATCGAGCTTCTACCACCTCCCCTACTACGCTCTCGCGAAGTTCTTAGAGAATTGCCAAGCAAGCAAACGTGATAGTGCCGTTTACACCGTTCATCTCCACCAAGAAGCGATCGATGTTCTCCTTGATCGCATGGAACGCGCACAGAGTCATTTTGACCGTAAAGCCTTTGAACTCCTGATCCATGCTCCCGTGATCGTTGGCGAAAACTCTCTCCGAGGGTTCATCCGCTCCATTATCAGCGATCCGCGCTCCTACTCATTCCTCATCCGTGTATGGATTCCGGATCTAAACCAAGAGATTGATATCAGCTACGCGACATCGTTTACCTTTGACCTTGCTCTCATGCCGAATCGCTCCGTCCACGCAAAAGTAAAAACCGGTTAGAGCCTCTTTATGAAAATCAATTCCCAAATCGAACTTTGTGTCCGTACCGATATCTCTCCGTACCGGCACCCGAGACTCCTTGAAGCTCTCGAAAAGGATCTCACGTTCGAGAATCCCAAGTTCAAAGAAGCAGAGCGATTAGGCTTCTCGACATTCTCAATCCCAAGAACCCTAAAACTCGTCTATCAGTCTCCGGCGGGAACGTGGTACATCCCGCGCGGTCATGTTCGTACCGTCCTCAAACATTTTCCTGATGAAAAGATTGAACATTTGACCTGCGATGCGTGGAATCAGCATGTCCTCTATTTCAATGAAGATTTCTCCCTCGATGAACGCCAACTCCGATGCCTTGAAGCTATCGGAAAAAAGAAACAAGGACTGATTCTCGCGGCAACAAGCTCCGGCAAGTCAGCGATCATCCTCGCCGCGATCGCGAAACTCCAGCAAAACGCTCTTATCATTGTGAACCGACAAGTCCTCCTCGATCAACTCCTTGAAGATGCCGAGAAGTACCTGTCCGGCTGCACCATCGGTGTTCTGAACGGCCGGAACAAAGAAATAGGCCAAGTGACTTTCGCCATCGACAAGACCTTGCAAGAACTCCTCCGGAGCGAGGACGAGAAGGCAAGGAATAATCCCCATGATCCGGAACTCCTCCGGAACAAATTTGGCCTTATCATCGTGGACGAGGTTCACACCGCAAGCTGTCCCACGATGACCTCCATTCTTTCACGCCTTCCGGCCAAGCATCGCTACGGTCTTACCGGTACGCTTAAACGCAAAGATAGACTCGAGTTCTACATCTATGGACTGTTTGGCGAAGTCATCGCAGAAGTCTCAAAGGACGAGATCATCGAAGCCGGTCGCGCTGTTCCCTATACCGTCCACCTCCTTGAAACCGAGGCCGTGGTCACGAATGGCCCTGACAATGAATCCCCGACGGCCTACTGGAAACGCATAGATACCGAGCTACATGCCTCCGAACAACGCGAGAATATCCTTTTTGAAGCTGTCCGAGCCTCTATATTGGCCGGAGAGACTCCTGCTATCGGCTTTAGGTATGTTGAGCCATGTAAACGCCTAGTCGCGCGCCTCGCAGAAGCAGGGCTTCCGGTATCCCTCCTAATAGGCGGAGTAAAAGACCCCCGTACCGTATGTACGGAAGTGCAGGAAGGAAAAACCAAAGGGATCGTCGCAACTTATGGCACGTTTGCTACCGGAGTAAACATCCCGAAGCTCGATCATCTGTTTATCGCTTCCCCTTCTTACTCAAATGAATTGCTCCTGCACCAGCTCCGAGGGCGTATCCTCCGGAACGACGCGGGAAAGAAAAAAGCAAAGGTCACGTTCCTGTTCGACGAGTACGTTTTCCCCAGACACAAAGTAAACCGTGTTGTCCGTATCCTTGAACGATGATAATATAAAAATATGGAACAAAAATCAATATACATATTCCACTTCATTATTCTCTTACTCCTCGTTCTTTTTATTCTTTTTGTACCCGTACCCTATGCCAAAGCCAATGGACTTCCGCAAGCAAAATCTGGTCAATGGATTAGTGCTATCGTCACCGCTTACTCCCCAAAAGAAACGTGTCCGCAAGGGAAAAGTGAAAACTGTATTAATGCTTCCGGACAGCGACCTAGTAAGGGTGGCCTCTCTGTCGCGTCCTCGAAGAATTAAAAAATCAATCCCGTCATCTTAGGGACATAGATTTGTTGCGACGATCGAACTGCGCGTAAATATGATGGACGGTTTGACCTTTACTTTGAAGATCGAGCCGAGGCCATAAACTTTGGAAAACAAAAATTAACGATCTTTCTCTATGAACCTTCAAACTAAAGACTACAAGGGCTTTATCATCCTCGGAGTAGACCCCGGCTTCAAGGGCGGCCTCTCGTTCCTGAACCCGTCCGATATGTCCGTGAAGAGCTACGCGATGCCCGTTATCAAGGGAGCAAAAACACGACTTGATACAGCAAAAATCATTTCTTTAATCGAGGATCACAACCCGACTTATATGGTCGTGGAGAAAAATCAAGCCCGTCCGGGTCAAGGTGTATCGTCATCTTTTACATTTGGATATTGGTCAGGATATTGGGAAGGCATAAGCGCTGGATATCTAATGCCGATCACTCTCGTTCCGCCACAGGTTTGGATGAAAGATGTTTTTACTTCTACGATCTCCGGCGTAAAATCCTCAACTGATTTTTGTGTAAGACTCTGGCCGAAGAACGACTGGAAAGGAACGGCGCGTTCAAGAATTGTCCACGATGGAAAGACAGACAGTGCTTGCCTATCCCTTTATCTTTGGAGAAAATTAAAGAGAGATGCAAGAACATAGATGATGTGGTATAATGGGTAACGATACCTATGTTCAATATTCTTAGATCGAAGATCGTAAAGAGAAGGTACAAAGATGGATTCACGAATAATTATAAAGACCTTGTTGAGTGTTCTAATTGCGGTAAGCCCACTTGGAAGTGGAGGAGCAACTTGAGACACCAGAAACGCGTCGGCTGCTCAAAGAAATGTACCTCGAAAAATGCGTCAGGCATCAATAGCTGGAATTTTGCCGGTGATAGAGCGTTCAAGCGCGGCAAAAAAGACGGTTATATTATGTTTTATAAGCCGGATCATCCGGCCGCGAACCGCACGGGTAGGTTGCCCGAGCATCGTCTTATCATGGAGAGGCGTATTGGGAGATATTTGAAGAAGGGTGAGTTTGTACACCATGTAAACGGATTAAAGTCCGATAATAGGATAGAAAATCTGTTTCTGTGCAATAGTTTCCAACACCTAAAACTGCATCAAGATATCGAGGCTTTTCTCCCCGACCTTATGCGTAGGAATATAATCGGGTTTAATCACAAAACAGGTAGATATACACTCCTCTAATATGGCCTCACATGAACTAATCACATTAGACAGGATGAGAGAAATCCGTAATTCTCTTTGCGAACTAACGCGTAGTCGCCCCCAGTTTTTTTCTTGTTCTGCTGATTCGCTTGATTGTGCAGGGTGTAGATATATAAGGACGATTGTTGATCTGGAAGTACAGCTCGATCTACTCATGAGAGAAGATAGATTCAATTATCAGCAAAAAACCTAATATGGCCTCACCTAAAATGCTGGAACTAGAGATGGAAAAACAGCTTCTCCGTAAAGGTCAGGTTCGTATTCTCGTTCCCTCGGAAGGCCACAATCGCGCCGGTCGCCGGAAGATGGATTGGCTTGCAAGTCACCTCCCGAAGAAACAAGTAGAGGCTCTTTTGAAAGTTGCTGTCGCTAAGGGAATCATTAAAGAAGAGGACTTGAAACAACCTGAATAATGTGCTATATTACTCATCGCGCGTTACCTCCTTTTCGCGCCACAAGAGAAGCTCTACGGTTTATTGATTTATCCGTAGGGTTTTTCTTTTTACCTTATGCCTATTAAAACGATCCACAGAATCCTGCACGTTAATCTCCCGTTCAGCGAGAGCGGGATCATCGGTGCAAACAAAGCCGTTTCCCAAATCCAAGGTGTAGATATCGGTGACGGGAAGAAGTACAAGTTCATCGGAATCCGGAACTTCAAGACAGAGAACATGAAAGACGGCTGCAAGATGAAGCGCAAAAACGAGAAGGGACGTACCGTGTCACATAAGCGTAAAGACAGCCACTTCCACCAAAGTTTTGATATCGATCTGGAAGAAATTGAAGAGGCTCTTGACGACAAGAAATAGTCATGCTATAGTCAGGTCATAACTTATTAGATTTATCCATGAACCAACATGAACTAGAAAAAAATCAATCGCTGATAACAATCCGGCCAATCCATATCCAAGTGTACGAGGCCATCGATGACTTCTGGAAGAATCATGGATACGCTCCGCTTCTGCGTGAGCTATCTGGGTCTGTCCCGAGTGCCCCAAGAACTATTCAAAGGGCTATCGCTGATCTCATCGCACGAGGATATATCGAAAAGACACCGAACAAATGGAGAAACTTGAAGCCTATTCAACATCCTAATATCTACAAATAATTATGACCGATTTTAAGAAAGCCGCCGTACCACTTTCCACGACTCTTGTCTTCGATGAGAAGGAAGCCGGAGAAGGAAAAGCGTTTCTCGGCATGCAAGTCACCGGAGACTACGTTGAAATGAAAGAGAATATCGGCCCGAACGAATCGCGTATCTACGTTATCCGCGTCGCTGAAAAGCTTTACTCGATCTGGGGTTCCCAGCTTCTCGATGAAAAGTTTAACAAAGGTGATGATGGTCGCCCCGTTCCGGTCGGAAGCGTGATCCGCGTTACTTGCAACGGAAAGAAATTTGGCAAGACCGGCTTCTCAAAGACAAAGGGCTACTGGGACTATGATCTCGAGTTCGCTCCGGCAAATCCCTCGTTCACAAAGGCCGCTAACGAAAAGGCTGACGAAGCGGGGTACTAATTCCTAACGCAAGTGCTTTATGGAGGTAACGCGCATCACGCGGTCTTATGACCGCACCATAGAACTAAAATCACCGGACGGGCGTTCTGTCTGGCTGAAACATGGAGCAACGATTGAAGCCAACGTGAATCCGGCGGAAGCGCAAGAACTCGCCGGACTCTATATGCTTCTGAACGAGATCGTCATCTCGGAAGTCGGTACGTCGATCAAGAACGAAAAAGCAAAGCTCGATGCTGTATGGAATAAGTCGGCACCGGACACATCGGAAAAATCCTCGCTCTCTGATCTCCCTAAACGAATATGATGCGTGAAACATACGAAGCGATAGACGCTTTCCACTATTCCGGACTCAAAACGTTTGCCAAGTGTCCACGCTTATATTTTGAGAAGTACATCGAGAAATCCTACGTTGAGCCGGATCGTGATTACTTCATCTATGGTCATCTCGTTGATTGCCTTGTCACGCAACCGGAGACGCTCGATGAGCGTTTCATCCGAGTCTCGCGCCGTGTAGACGGATCCACGCTTGATCTCGAAGTGAAGTGCCACGGCCTCGAGAATGAGATCAATGAGAAACAGGTTCTTGCACAGTCCGGTAACAAAACGGCGATCAAAGGGATCGAGTCCCGTCAGAAGAAGCTCGTAGAATTGCGCCAACAGATCGAAGAAGCAAAAGCCTTTGGAGACAAAATGCAAGTGCCGGCTTCTATTTGGGACAACGCTCATGCGACCGCAGAAGAGATCAAGAAACTCCCTTTGCACAATGAGCTACTCGAAAAAGGCTTCATCTGCTCACCGCAACAAGTCCTTCTCGGACATGAGGGAGCGGAGCGAAAAGGCATCATCGATCTTCTCTACGTCAAGGATAAGCAAGCCGTGATCGTCGATATCAAGACAACGTATAAGCTCACGGATCTCGATCCCTTGATCTACGCCGGACAACTCGCTTATTACAAATACATTGTAGAAGAAAATGGATATGAGGTACTCGATTGTTATGCCTTGGTGGGTGATAAGGGAGAGCGAAGCCTTGCACAAGACTTCCGGTATTCAAGTGACACGCTCGAATCTGCCCTTGCAGAAGTCCTTAGAACCGAGTCCATCCTCAAAGACTCCCTTGAAACCGATGCTTGGCCTTCCGCTAAGAGCTTCCGTGGACGTGAACAAGAATGCTTCACCTGTTCTCGATGCTCGGTAAGACCGTTCTCTAAAGAGAATGAACCGGTAACAATATAATGATATGTACCACATCAAGATCACAAAACTTGAACCTAACCCTGCTATCAAGGAATGGTTTGAGGAAACAAAGGAAGCAAGGAAATATGAGGAGAAAAGAAGCATGAGCTACGGTATGCGCAACGATAGCGATGTGCCACGACCGCCGGATTCAATGATCGAGAAGAAGGTGCTAGAAACCGTCGTAAGCGATGAGGAGTTCCAAGCTATTAAAAAGGCTTGCATGGAAAAGATGTAATTAACCCACGCGCCATCTCAACTCGTAAGGGGTTGGGAGATCGCAGGGGGGAGACATCACCTCTTCACAGAGGGTGTGCGACAAGCCCTCGGAGGAGACCTGCTCCCCTATATTATCGCAAGTGATTGTGGTGGTTGAGAGGTCTATAACTGATAAGCTCGGATGTAGCCCGAGCATCTAGGATAGCCCCTGCGAGTGATGGCCTAGACATCAATACTCGTGGTGGCCGCAGGTTCGAATCCTGGCCCACTCACTTCAGCGCGGTGCGAACCGCCCGTAGTCCATTGGCGGGAAACCTTATCAGCGTAAAGCTGGTTCGTGCGTCTGGTAGATCGTAGCCACTCGCCAATGGCTCCTGCGGGATTTGAGGAAAACAGTTTGCTCACGTCCCGTATGACTACAAAACTAGCATTACTATTTTTAGGGAGCGCATGGCTCATGTTCGCGATAATCCGCGACGGGAAAAGCGGGGTGTTCATCTCTGTGGCGATGGCTACTTCGGCTTTCATCGTATCTCTTTATTTATAACTAATCGTCACTCAATGTGGTGGTGCTTCCGGAGAAATAAATATGAAACTCATAAAGTATTTGTTAGCCATGCTGTTTTGCTACATCTGTATAGCATCTTGGTTTCTTCACTTTGCAGAGCTTAGCTTGAGGGATTGGCGTTATTGGCTAGGTGCATGCATGCCAGCAGTAGGATTAAATCTATTTGCTTACATCGTAAGAAATTACGATCTCTAAAGAACATCTGTGCATAACTAACCCTTGACTTGTATCGTTTATATGATACAGTCTCCGTATGATCATCACAAAGAAATATCCAGCACATCAATGTCCTAAGTGCGAGTACAAGTGGGCTAAGAGAGTTGATAAACCTAAGCTCTGTCCTAAATGTAAAAAACGATTGAAACATGTATGAATAAATTCAAAGTAGGCCAGAAGGTACGATTAACGGGGAGGATTACTGTGGTAAATGACGATCCACCCCCAACAACGGGTGCATTGAACTACCCCCCCCCCCTCCCACCCGCCCCCCCCCCCCCCCCCCCCCCCCCCCCCCCCCCCCAAACAAAATAAATAAATATAAGCCCCTTCCTCCAAAGCAAAAAAGGGGCGCGGACGATTGGGGAACCCCCTCTCCCCCGGCGCGATACGGGACACGGTTGAATTCCTTCCGTTCAAGAAAAAGGCTTGCCCCGGTGGAGGGTAAAGGGCACCCAACCCCAACTAACTGCTGAAGTCGGTCGTCGAGATCAAACCCGTCTTTATTAAAATCGGGGAATAACATGAACGACGGCAACGGCCCATGCAAAGCCGAGACAACAGCTTCATTCTTCCATCCTCATACCAACTACCATGACTGCGATTATAACCACACGACAGCGCAAGGTCGCTACGTCAGAACGTATGAGTGCCGTTGTCCACCATTCCATGACAAAAGATTCTTTAGATGGCTTTATAGATTGATATATCCTTTATGAAGAAACTTGAACAGATAAAAAAAGTAACGCTTTCACACCTTCGGGCATTGCATGATGTAGACGAGGAAGATTTAGAATGGGTGAAGGCTCTCCTCTTGGATGAAATCCGACCAAACCAAGTTATAAGGGGGTTAGATATATCGAATGGAATCATGCAGAGTAAGATAATATGCGCGGTTAGGCATTGGATTTTGAATGGTGACTTGATGTTTAAGAAATAATATGTTCCACCCCACACCCCGAGAAGCCCAGGTGATTGAAGCGATAGCGGATGCGGTAAGCATCGCTGATTTTGCGCATCACAAGGGAGATGTAAGACCGATGTATGCTTTAGCTGAAACTCTCCGAACGCGCCCTCGCCGAAAAGAAATGTGCCGAGCTTAACGAAATTTTAAGGAGATAGATATGCCATTTATTAAACATATCCCGCCAGAAGATATTGAGGCTTGTAAGCATCCTGAACATGCCCCGCCGACAGGAATCTATTTACAGCCAGGACTACACATTTACGAATGCCCGTCTTGTAAAAAGACTTATCCGATCCGCGTTACCGATATACACCTATGACCTCCAAACAAATCCAAGAGCTAATAGAGTGTGGCCTGCTGAACTACGATGACAGACTCCCAAAGCTCGCCCAAACCGCACTGGATGCACTTCAAAGAGTGGAGATGCAATCATTGCGCATCAAAGAGTTGGAAGCCTACGTTGAGGGGACTAAAGAGGGCATGGACGCTTATGTAAAATCACGCGATGCCAAATCCATATGATCCATCCTGAATCCCACGTCTCCAATCTCATTCTTAGCCAAAGGCTGAAGGAGTTAGGAGTGAAGCAGGAGAGTTTGTTTTGGTATGTGAACTTGGGTAAGGATGAATGGCATCGACGTTGGGAAGGCGAAGTCTTCGGCTTACCAGGCATAGAGGGCTTAGAACGTGTCTCCGCCTTCTTTGCAAGCGAACTCGGCGAGATGATGGATGCCCATTCCGGCAAGACCAACCTGCTTACAAGGGCTAGTCTTAAAGGTAAGTGGTATTGCGAGATTTCGCCTAGTTACATTGAACAGAAAACGCATTGCGAGTATGCCGACACCGAAGCCGATGCCCGTGCCAAAATGTTGATTTATTTACTCGAAAACGGACTCATTAAGAACTAAGTAGAAATGAATATGGACAAAATATATCTAACAGAAGAAGAGGTGAGACAGATTATAATGGCGGGTTTAAAAGAAAGAATCGCAGCTCGATACTCGTTCCAAGCAGTCGACGATATTGTGAAGCAGGTTATGCAGGAAGAAGATAGTCAGAACCAGCTCAAAGGATTTGTTCGTGAGTGTTTATCATTTGTTAAAGGTGACAAAGCTTTTGAAAAAACAGTTAAGGAAGAATTCCAGCACAAGGTCGCTAAGTCCATGGTGAGCAAGTTGGAGGGAACGGTTGAAAAAGCCGTAGAGGCAATCAGACAAGACCCAACGCTACGAGCTGAAATGATCCTAGCGATAGAGAAAATCATTAAGAAGCCCTAATGTTAATCCACCTCCTCGAAAACGGGGATTGTGAAGAATATATGAGTGATTCACGACATGTGATCATGGACGATGCGGAAATCAAAGATCAGAGATACAAATGCTGTGAGCTTTCAGGTACGCCTCACGATCATATCGGTATGTCTGGGGAGTCAGAGCTTAATGCTTTCGCAAAAGAAATCAGCAAGAAGAATGGAACGCCGAGAAATGTCGCTTACGCTGGAGCGGGGATAGAGGAATACGAGGCGACGCAGGCCAAGCTAAAAGAGATGCGTTCCGCCACCATCAAGGAATGTATTGATAAATTAGAGTCTCTTAAGACGAGAGGACTATCATGGGAGGATGATATTAAGAACGCTAGCCTCGACCACGCAATCCTCATCCTCTCCAAGCTCCAAGGTTTGATGGTGGAATAGATATGCTACAATAAAATTATATGAAAAATGACCTTGCTATACCAAAGACAATAGCGTATCTAATCGGTGCACTTTTAGTGTTCGTTATCGTCATGCTAATCCTTAAACCGGCAAAAGCGATAACGATGACCGACGCGGAAGCCCGTAGACAACTTGCTCTCGAGAGTCAGAACCTTGTCACCTTTGGTAATCCGTTTGGCGTGACCGGTAAATTTGAGGAGCTGTACGATCCGACCGGCAAGCCTTGGTGGATGATCCAGCTCGACAAAGAAGCGTGGTCAATGGAAACCTACGGTAATCCCTTTGGCTATCCTATTGCTCAACGAGTAATTGGTAGCCCTGCTCCATCGCTACCGATCCCCGAGGTACAAAGTCCCATCCAGCCTGTTATCGTGGCTCCTAGCCCCGTACAGAGCGTCGTTCCGGTACCGATTCCGGTGGAAACGCCGCATTTCGTAGGATCTCCGTATCTTTTGCCTCGTTTACCGCATGACGCGGATGAAAGCTGGAACGCGATCCGTGTCGGTATCAAGTTCTCGGAAGCCTTAACGAACGAGGATCAGCATCGATCCGTGTACCGCCTCTATTGCATCACGCCTAACAATCCGGACGGAGTGAACCTATGGGCGGATCCGGTACTGGATAAAACGGAGCGACAGACCGTTGTTCATAGCGGGTTCGGAACCGGTAACTATGTCTGCAAGTTCAAGTACACGGATCCGGTAGTAGTGGAATCGGAAACAATCGAATTTGAACTGTAAAAAAGTAGGGGCATCGCCCCTACTTTTTTCTTGCCTTCTGCGCTTCCGCAATCTTCTTCTCGGCCGCTTTTTTCTTTGCATCGATCCTCGCTTCCGGAGTTTTTTTCTCGGCGTTCTTTCTGTCCTTTTCTATCTTAGCCATCTCTACAAGGTACGACCCGAAGAAGTCGAGCGGGTCTCCGATACCGACGGAGCGTAGAGTACCGCGTCCTGTTTTTCCGATAGCGGAACCGATGTCTCCATCACTTAACTCGGCGATACCTCCCGCGATATCTTCCCACGCAGCAGACATTACGGACGGACGCAGTTCGTAGTCTTTGCCTCCTAATAAGTTTTCCAGAACAATCGTCTGTACGATATCACCGATACCGAATGTACTGAAAGCGTTGTTCACAACGGAGAATGTCGCGCCTCGCGCATAGTTTTCACTTTCTCTACGTTCGTCCTCGCGATCCGCAGCTTCATCGGCTCCGACCAAACGAAGTCCAGCTGCTTTCGCTCCTCGTACCGTTTGCTTCACGGCTGTACGGAGTCCGTAGTACATCGTCGGCTGAACGATGTTGTTCCAGAACAGGAAGTGTCCGAGTTCACGCGCTGAAATATCTCCACGCTTGAACTGCGTCACTTTTGTTACTAGCCTATGGAATGTCTTGTTCGGCTGATTGCGTAGAGCTGTAATAAGTTGCGCGTATCCGGCGCGTTTCTCCATGTTCGATTTCCCGAGATAGTCCGGTGTGGATAGGCTGTCTTTGATGAACACGCCAATGTCACGGCCGGCTCTCTTGTAAGCCCCCTCGTCACTCTCTCCAAGATCCTTATAGAACTCGACGCGATCTGCGAACAATCCGGCGGATGCTCGCGTCGTCACTGCGCTATCAATCTTTTCAATAGGAGCCGTACCTACATCTCCAATCTTATCAACGGTTCGCCAAAACTTATTCTTTTTTCCCTCGGCGCGCTCGATGAGTGATGCTTCCACTTTTCCTTTTCTCGCTTCAACAGACGGCGCATATTTATCTAGGAATGGAACCCACTTCTTCCAGTCTTTTACGCCTCTAAAATATGTCCCCGTGTTCTTTGCTTCTGCGGCAAAGGTAGCGATATCCGCGACCTGTCCCGCGTATACGGAGAAGTTTTGAATGAGAGATTTTGATACGTTGCCCTGTACAGCTCCGACGATCTTGTTGAAAACGATACCGCCACTTCTTACGATACCCCCCTGACGGACATCTTCGATATGGAATTTAACATTGTTCACATAGTCCATGCCGAACTTTTGATCCATAGCACCCGTGACGTTCGGATCGGCCATGACACGATCCAATGTACCGATGAGATCACCCATTTGGATAAAGTGTTCCGTTGACCGAATGTACTCCAAATAGTCACGGATAGGATTGTCGCTAATGAGCATCTTTCCGATATGTCCGGTACGCGACGCGCCGCCCTGAACACTCATACCTTTTCTCGTCGAGTAGTCGGCGAAACCCATGTCGATCGTGTTCTGTCCATTCTCAATGTCCTTCTGTAAACGGATGTCGTCGGCGTATCGCATCGGCCCACCGTAGCCCTCGGTATACCCAAGGTTGACACCCGTTCTTCCTTTGAACGCTACATTGAACGGTTGGTGCTGCTTCTTGTACCCCTCCCGAATTTGATCCGCCATCTTTTTATCGAAGTCTGTAAGAATTGAAAAGACTTTATCCGTCATCTCCGGCGTGAAAGCGTTGCCGTTCGCATGGTGCAGATTCTCCTTGAACTTTGCATCCTTGAACTTCAAATAGATTTCCATCGCTTCGAAACGCGAAGCGCGGAGTGTTTGTTTTTTCCCATTTGCATCGATGAACGTACCAAGTTCTACTTGCGCTTTCATTTTATCTGCTACCTCATTCTCCCATTTCCACCCGTACTCTTTTAGGAACGCGCTCTCGATACCATCATACGTTTTGATAACTTTAATCTTTACAATATCAGCCTTCTCGGAGACTTGTTTTGATAACTCTCGCATCTTGCGTCCGAGCGGATCAACAAGAGCGTTCAATGTTTTTCCACCGAACATCAATGCCTTGACTCCTCTGCTAACAAAGTTTTCAGTTTTTACTTTCTTAATCGGATCAACCTCAAAGTTCTCTGCGCCTGTCAGAGTCTCTTTTATGTCCGAGGCATAGCCCTCCGCGACCTGTGCGGCGTGATCGCGCTTCGCTTTACGCGCGGCAATCGCTTCACTTCGCATGTCCTTTAAGGCTTCAACCGTCTTTTTAAGATCTCCGACTCCTTGCCGCAGGTATCCGGTAGCCTCGGCAAGTTTAAGATCACGGTAAAGATTCTCCGGGATCTCCGCGTATTGATTCGCTGGGTTCTCTTTACGCCATGCCATGATCGCGTCCATCGCTTTTGAGACAGCCTCGGCACCGTTCGCTTTGCGATTCTTGTATACATCGATCATGAACTTCTGCGTGTCCGGTGTCAGCTTGCCCGTCATGCGCCCTCCACGGGTACGCTTAGGAAGTAAACGCTTAACAATGTCATTGATCTGTGTACGCAAATAACGCTTCTGATATCTTTCACGAACCTTACCGACGGTCGTTTTCATCCGCTCACGGATAATATCCTTCTCGACTTTACCGCGAATGTTCTCGAACATGCGTCCCTTTGAGAAGGCTGTACGCTCTCCGGCTGTTTTCTGTGAAGCCTTCTCCGTCTTGATTGCTTCACGCATGGCGCGACGAACACGGTCATCCATGCGTTCTTTGCCGGCAAACAATCCCTTCTGACTCTTTTTCAGATCATCATACTGCGTCTTCAACTTCTTCTCGGCATCGTAACGCTTACGCAACGTATCAAAGAGATCATCGATACGCATGAATCCGCTTCCGTCTACGCCACGGTGCATCGCTCCGTCCCACTTCTGGCGGAACTGAACATCGGTCATGTTCCGGTACTTCGGGCTTTCACGCATTTGGCTACGGAACGCTTCCTCTCCGGCCTGATAATACTTGTCGTTTTTATCGACGAGCTTTTTGTACTGATCGTAAGCCGCGTTCATTTCATCGTTCGCGTACTTCTGGGAATCCATTTGCGACTTTATGTTGTCTCTCGCATACGTCGCCTCCGTTGCTCGGTTAATATCCTTCACGAGATTATCGTCAAGGAGTTTTGAAGCGTTCTCAATCGTGTAGCGGTCTGCCTTTCCTTCCATCTCGGATCTAATCTTTTTTAGAACAGGCGTATCACCAAGCTCACTCGCGACGCGCATACGCGCGAGATCTTCCGGAGTGATCGTCTTTGCGTGAGCCGTTTCGTGACGGATGATCGTATCTTCTAATCGTGTCTTGAGTTCAGCAAGAGTCTCGTCAGCGAGTTTGTGAAACGATGTGACGAGTTTACCTTCTTGAATCTTCAATGCCTTCTTGCCGTCAGCAAGGGTATCAACGAGAGTCTGGATACGATCCTCGTTAATCTTGATCGTGCGCGTTTGCGCGTCGTAATAGCCGGCGCGTTCATCGAACGGATCGACAATACGCTCAAAGTTAATCGCTTCCGATTCTACCTTTTTTGCCAAGTCAATATCGTTCTTTGCGTTCAGGTCATAGATCTCGTTCTCGAACGCGAACTGCATATCCTTGTCCATCGCTTTACGCATCGCGATTGTCTCGCCATCGATCGGCTTATTGATAATGCTATCCACGATCTCGGCTTTCGCTGTTGTCGCAATAGCATCGGAATCGGCTCTCAATGTTTCCGTAGTAACATCCACCGCCTGATTGATCGCTCGCATCGCTGGAGAAGTTTCCGGATTCCAGTTCGCTTCTCCGACTCTTGCGATCTCGTCCATGACGGGCTTCAAGCCATTGATAATATCTACCTTGTTCAAATCGCCCTGTGCGGTAATGGAATCCGTCTGCGTCTTATATGCCTCGGCTACCGTCTGCGGCGTGATCGGCTTATTCTGTTCGATACCAAACATGGACTTGAAGCCCCCGATGCTCTCAACTTTTGCTTTTACTTTGTTACCTCCCGTATGTGCCGCTTTGAACAATAGACCAACGGCTACGGCTCCGGCGAACTCGCGGATCGAGGGATCGATCTTCTGTTTGAAATCATTGTCAATCGGTAGGGCTTGTAAACCCTTTGACGCGGCACCTCCCGCTACGTCCATCGTCCCTTCAAGCAACTTACCAAAGTTTTCTACACCAATCTTACCGGCAGGGGTCGATCCAATTACGTTCAATGCGCCGGAGAAAATCGCGCCTCCCGCGTCAATCAAAACAGAAGAAGCCGCGTCGAGTGAACGTTTCGTTTTTTCTGTATTATCAATATCTTCCGTATACACTCCTGCAAAATCTTTCAGTCGCCCGAATAAACGTTGATACTGTGTCACGCCCTGTTTCACGGAGTCGCTGATAGCTTGACCGTATTGTTCCGGTGAAGCCGACATACCGGGAATCTCCATGCCTCCACTCAAAAACTTCTCGTTGATCCCTTTCGCAATAAACCCTGCTCCGATTTTTGCTATCTTCTTCACCGGCTCTGGCAGATCCGACGGAGAAGGAATATTTGGCATCGTGTCCGTAGACGTGAACCATTTGCCGACATCCGGCTTATCGGGAGCGGCGAGTTTGATCGGGGCCTTAGACATCGGCCCCGGCTCGATCTTTTTTACCGGAGCCGGTTCCGTGTACTTCATTTTACTCGCTACCTCTTTTCGTTTCGCTTCATCTGTTGCACGATTCTGTTCCTGCTGGAAGCGAGAATACAAAGAGCCATCCCCTCCCCCCGTACTACTTGTCTTTGCAACCGTAGGGGCTAGAGTTTTCTCCTGCTTATATCGGTCGTAGAGACTTGCCATAGGTTATTTAGGGATCGTCATGTTCAAGCTAGGATCGTAATCGATTTCTCCGGCATTATATTGATCGAGCCATGTTTGATTCTTGATCTCGGCTACTTGTTGTGAAGCGCTAAGCGTTTTCTGGACTGCTTCTTTTCCGAGAATATCCGTCATCACGCGATCAATCTCCGTTGTTTTTAGAGAGCTGCCAAATGTTTTATAGACATCCGCTTTAATCTCTTCCGGTGAAAGTTTGCGAGCCTTGCTTAATCCGCGTTTCGCCGCTTCTTCATCAGGAACCTCGATTGTCTTCAACCAAGCGATATAATCAGAAGCCTCGCTCACGCCTCCGGTTCCCGCCGCTCCTCCGGATCCGCCACGATTACTTCTGTTCGTCGCGGCAAGACTCGCCTGTGCTTGCGCGATATCCAAATCGTACTGTTGCTTCTCATCTGCGGCCATTTTGGGAAGCATCTTCTTGAGAGCTGTCGCCGGATCATCAAGGAATGAGACACCCCCCTGGGCAAATGCTGATGGATATTTAACGGCGAGATCGAAAAGTGAGTCTTTATCTTTTTCAAGTCTCGCGGATTCATCTTCAAGAAGTTTGCGACGCGAGTCGATTGTATCCTTTTCCGCGGCCGTGAGCTTAATTAGTTTCGCGTTCTCAAGATCAAGAAGCGTGTTCAAGGCGGCGTTCTTCTCCGCATTGTCAGCCTTGATCGCGTTCAAGGAATCATCTGCATAAGCCCGAGCGATATCGATGTTTCCCTTCACGACTTCTGCAGCACTCGACAAAGCATTGATTTGCGCGATGCCCTGCTTCTTTAACTCACTCATGCGTCCCGTAAGGAGCGCCATACGAACCGGACGGCCTTCCTCGTAAATGAGACCGGATTCCAAAGCACTTGTAGCACCGGATAGCTTCTCGCGGATCACGTTCAATGTATTGATATTCTTCTCGACCTCGAAAAGCTGGCGGTCACGATCGAGTTGTTTCTTGTACTGCGTCCCATCGAGGCTCGCACGCAAGCGATCCATAAGACTGCCTACCTTTATTTCGGATTCCTTCTTCTGATCCTCGTACATCTTCTGCTGGGTCGCTAGAAGCCCGTCAATCGTGGACTGAATACCGACAAGGTACTTGCTGGCGGCTTCCGTTTGCTGACGACCAAACGTAGAGTCAAGACCGCCTGAACTCATGTTCACTCCCGATGTGGAAGCGTTATCCGTACTCAAAGGATCCGTTGTTTTTGGTGGGGTCAATGCTCCCGTACCATTCGCGGCCGGTGGAATCTTGTTAATGTCTACACCCTCTTTCCAAAAAATATCTCCGTTCTCATTCCTCGTTGTAGCCTGTTCGATCTGATACGGAGTATAGCTCTGCTGGATTTTGCCAAAGTTCGTCGGGCCGAGATAATTAGGATCCTGTCTTGAACCACGCAAAGAAGCCGGATCATTCGGCGGAAGCGGAGTCGAGTATTTCGCAGCGTTCGCGGCATCTTCCGGAGAGAGAGTCTTTGGAGGAGAGTACGGCAAAACCCCCGGATCAATCAGAGAGAAGGAATCGGGGGAAGCACCTTGACCGGATGCGGCTTTTTGCATCAGGGCTATTTGTGCTTGCACGTCTGGATCCTTCGAGGCGTAGCCGTCTTGCGTTGTTGTAGCCATAAATTAGCTTTATTATAACACGATATCTAAACGCCCTACATCAAAACACAATACCGCCAAGCTCCCGTACCGGCTGAATCATTAACATAGACATACAAACGTCGTGTCCCGCCGCTGGAATAAAACTTAATCGACTCCCAAAGTGTTTTAGGAACGATCGTCGGGACAGCCGCGACCGTTTCAATAAGACCGATTAAATCGAGGACGTTAATCGGAACTCCGTCGCCTCTTCCGGTGTGAGCGTGGCGGGATAACGTCAGGCCACGCTCATCTTTCGCTTCTCCGTGGATACCTTCGGGAGAAGCTTCCGGCGTGTAATTCGGATCGGCAAGAGGCTCGAACTTACGTCGATCAAGGGAAGAAGCCGAGTAATGGCTACTTCGTTGGGCGGTCTTCGGAGAACTCATAATCAATGTGTACGCGACGGATCCCGATTGAACCGTCTGTCCATTTATAGCGAGGCTGTACCGTGTACGTCGGAAAATCGTTCTCGACATCAAGGACGATCTCACGTCTACCGTTATGGTCTGTATTGTTGATTGATCCAACGGTGTTTGTATCTCCGTTCGAGTTCAAATAGTAGATATCAAGCGTATCGCCGGAAGCAACCGCCGCATCCAGCTCGAACGTGAACTTCTTGATATAGGCATAGTCTCCGAGCGGAATACGATTCTCCTTGAAATACCGCACAAAGTCACTTCCGTCGCTTGTAGTATCGAAGTTTGAAATAACGATGGAAGTTGTACCACGAGATGCAAGTAACTGCGTCGAGTAAAAGCTAAAGATACTCGATAATGTACCGTCCTCATGCTTCCACGGGTACGAGAAGAAGCGTTGACGACCCGGAATCGGGTTTCCGTAACAGAGGATCGAGTCCCCCTGAATCATCATGATACGATCCTTGAATCCTGTGATCTGGTGACGGCGTACTTGCGACGTGAGCTTGCGTAACGGAGCGATTGCGCTTCCGTTGAAGTATCCAAAATAGTCTTTCGTCGTAACGTAGAGCGTTCCTCCAAACGGAAAGAGACAGTCGATGTGTTCAAAGATATCTGTTTCATCAATCCATGAAGGCGAGAAACCGTCCCAAGTAAAGATCTTTGATTTACCATAACGATCTCCGGAAGTATTGCTGGAGAAGTATTCTGCTGAAATGACAATCACGTTGTTTGATACGCAAAAATCCGTAATGTTGTAGTCAGCCGGAAGATCGAGAGCGTTGTACGTTCCTGTCGTTCCATCCCAAGAATGGATATAGCGACCGTCAGCGATGTACAGGATATCTCCGTAGATCAACATGCGGTGCGTGACCTCGTTCGATGAAGCTAGTGCGCCAAGGCTTAGGGTCGCTGTCCACCAATCATAGTCTCCGGCAAGAGCGATATCGGCGGTACTCGTCCAAATGATCCCCGACTTATAGCTGATGACATCGCTGATCCCCGCCTTATAGTCACGTCCGGTATCCGGCCCGTACTTGCTTGTATGCGATGCCGCGCCTCCGGTGTTCAGAGCCATGACCTCGCCATCGTTTGATGCGTTCGCTGTAAGCGCATAGCCATACTCCGTTGAGAGAAGAGTCTTTGCTACGTTCCACGCGATCACGCCGTTAGCATCAAAAATGCTTCCGACTCCGAGATCACGAGGCCCCGGCTTCAATACTCCTTCTGTAATAAAAAGACTCACGCCCTTGTCGTCAGGCGAGAATCCTCCGTCTGCAAGGTTATCGGAAGTGCTTGCACCTCGAAACCAGAGAGCGGCATCAAGAGTAATGCGGGGCATGATTAAGAGGCTAGAAGATTAAGATTCGATTCTAGTATTTTACCATCCAGACTGTGCCTATCTAGGAATTTGTGCCAGCGTTGGTGCGCGGATTTATGACGGAAGAGAAAAAGATTACCTAATGTGTTATTCATTTTATCCTCGTCGATATGGTGGACTGTCTCTCTTGTGGCCAATTCTCTGCCTAAAAGGTTCTCAACTAAAACGCGATGAAGTTTTTTCATGGATTTACCATGTCCAGACATCTTATAACCAGAAGCGCTAACGTTCTCGCCTTGATACTGTTTAGAGACACCGGAGCATCTTCTAGAACAAAAGATACGATCATTCACTCTGTGTTGTGTTCGGATTAGGATAAAATCTTTAGCGCAATTGAGACATTTCTTTGTCACATCACCTTTTCGTTTTGATTGATATCCACACTCCACACTACAAAAACGTTTTGCTTGAGATGGAAAGTCAAAAAATGCTTTGGAACATACACCGCACTCTCTACGTTCTAGGCTTTTTTTGCCCCGAGGTTTCCTGTTCTTGTTGTTGCATGACCGAGAACAATAATGACCAACGCTTGAAGATCGCGTTTGGAACTTGCTCTTACAGAATAGACACTCTCTCTCTACTTGCATATCATTGATCGCTTCTCAACCTATTAAAGTCAAACGGGTTTTTACCTGTCCGTCGGATAGACGTAAGTGCGTTCAAAATGTCTTGTATTGAGTACGAACCGTATACGATAGCATTGATTAGTACCGTCCAAAGTTTTCCAGCTCCGGCAAGAAGTGTCGGATGACTCTTCAACGTGACATTGAGTAAGTTTGCCTTCTCAAGTTCAGCAAAGTAATTACGCGGTAGACCGTAGTGATTGAGCGCGTGCATGAACGGGTATTGTTTCGCCTTTTGCTGCGTCTCGTACCAGTCATTCGGGAGATCAATGCTCGAAAGCGCATACAAGATATCGTAGTCCGGCGCGAGTCTGTGGACACCGTCGAAGCCGCCGGCAAAAGATAGAGAATCGAAGATAACTTTCGTCCCATCGTTCTCGATGTGTAATAGAACAACAGCGTGATAGTCGTTTACCGTCGTCGGGTTAGGCGCAACCTTGAATGAGTATCCCTTACCGATCGGGATAGCGATCATGACCGGAGACTGTTTGAGAGCCGCTCTAAGCCATTTATCCGTAGGCGTGACGTTTGATACCGACTTGATTGCAAAAGGCTTCCCCGCCTCTTTTTGAGCCGCTGATGAATAGGAAATCTTCTTAAGTCTATTGTAAACGCTTTGTCCCCAGCCGTCAGGAATTTCGGTAGGAACATCGCTTTCAAAGATCATGGTATCCCGCATCGCAAGCATCGTGTTCAAGAGCGAGTTCCCCATGAGAGAACCGCCGGAACGAAAGAACAGTTCCGCCGGAGAGAAGGTTGCTTCTGTCCCTTGTGGATGTTCTTTCTTATTGAACATCGAAGCGATCGCGGTACCGGCAAAAGCTGTGCAGTATCTCGTTGGGCCTTGTGATCGGAATCTCGGAACGTAGGAAAGCCAAGACCCGGATTCCTCGTCAGATCCGCCAGACAAGATCTCGAAATCAGGGAGTTCGGAAATTGCGATAGGTGAGTCTAAGATTAGTCCGGGTCTAGTGGTCATACTTTTTCCTCGATAAGTGCGTTAGTGAACTCCTCGTCTGTGGAAGCGCGTTGCAAATAGTTATCGTAGATCTTACGAACGACTTGCTTCACGCGAGTTTTTGCTTGTGCGAGTGTTTCTTCCTCGCTTGCAGAAGCGATAGCGGAAACAGTTTTTGGGTTTCCCTGTTCGCTTACAAGCTCTAGCTTATAGCGAAAAGACATACCTATTACGGTGATGTGACTTTGACGCTGTAAGCAGCACTTGTCAGGTTAACGGCGGTTCCGGAAGTATTCTGGAAGAGAATCGTGACTACATCGGCGGCGGTCACGGAAGCCGTGACAACAACAGACGAAGATGGAGCAGCCCAGTTCCCGGTGAGTCCGACATCCACGTTGTCTCCAAGTGCGGCTCCGGTAAACGCGACAGCGGAACTTGTGCCGGATCCGGGGCCGATGCTAGCGGCATCGATTGTGGAAGATTGAATCTTCGTGAAATCAACGGCTGTACCGCCTCCGATTGCGACCGTTCCGGCAGCAAGAGTGGTAATTGTCCCTGTCGTAATCGTAGCAGTCGTTACTGTCATGACACCAACGGTTGCACCGACGGCGAGAAAAGCTGTGATGAGCGCGGTAATACCGTTGCTCAAAAGTGGGGATACTTTAGTTTGCATATGAATATGTGGAGTTAGTCCACCAGTATTATAACACATATCTCCCTACGAGGAGGGAGATATGTTCTTGTCAGGCGGCTTCAGCAGGATTGAGAAGATTTAGTCTCGCGTGTTCACCATTGAGTCTCAACGCGGCGACATTGTAAGCATGGGCGGCCTGTTCTGGGGTATCGAATGATCCAAGCCATGTAGTCTTCTTGTTCGAAGTTATATTGGCCCGATACCGACCCTTACTTGTGAAGGTTACGCCACGATATCCAGTCTTGTTGTCTTTGCGCAGAGGCCTATTGAGGCTGTTAAGCCTCTGGTCAGCGATGCGTAAATTGCAATACCGATTGTCGAGCTTATCGCCGTTGATGTGGTCGACTTGTTCGCCTGTCCCTGAACGAAGTATTAACCGATGCAGAAGCACAGGTTTGCCTCTTATTGATCCTGTAGCGTAACCGTTGTTGCCGACCGTCCACTCACAGATAGCGATGATTGGTAGACTATCAGCATCGACTCTACATACAACGTCTTTGTCACCCCTCCTTAAGAGGAGACGATACTCATTTTTTCTAGTAGGCATATACACCTACTATAACATGCTCCTTACACTATCGTGAAGTGCTTGAGCGTCACAACGGATTTTGAACCGTGGAGTCGGACTCGCATTGGGCTACCTCGTCGAAGTGAAGCGTGACACGGTTGTTGGCGGGTACTCTGCGAAAGACCGTAGAACCGTCTTCGTAGACGATCTCGACCTCTGCATAGAGCCTGCGGTCATCTTGGCCTAGGACGAGCTGGAAGCTCATAGCGAGGGTCTACTTAAGTCTCAAATTTTGAATAAGGAATCCACCTACCATTATCACGAGTGAGATGACCGCGACGATCCAACCCCACATCGCTCTCATCCCATCACCTTTTCCCACGTTCTCAAACTTTGAGTTTTCAAGGGCCGTAATACGCGCCGCATGGAGTTCTGCTAACTTTAGGTTGGCAGAGATGTCCGCTTCTACGGCGCGAAACCTCTCCTGCGTTACATACCCGCTTTGAAGGGCCGTCTTGATCTCGGCCAAGTCATTTTTGATTCTAACAAGGTCAGCAGCGAGGAGAGCTGACGCGGTATCGGTTGCAGCCTTAGCAGAAGCGAGAGCGTCTGCCGTTCGTGCCGCCTTTTCCGCAAGAGCTATAGCGGCCGCCGCCGCCGTTTCTGCGGAGGCGGCTCGAGCGGCGATAGCGTCGGCGGTCTTCGATGCCATAGGAGATTACAGTTTTCCAACACGCTCCGCGTTCTTGCGCCATTCGTTCACAGCGTTTAGCACCATTGGTAGGTACGTCGCGATCGCGAGCGAGTAGATCGGATGCTGCGAAAGCCATGCGATGACGTTCGGGTCGGCCATGAGGATACCGACGAGTCCTACCGCGAAACCGGCTGATGCGATCATTAAACTTTTGATGATCTTCTTCTTTGTCTCGGGGGCGATTTGAAGTTGAGGGAGTTTCATATGTTTATTATTATATCACTAATTTTTTACAATGCCGTGATTGCTTGACCGAAGCGGCCGAAGAAGGGATGGGAAGTAAGCGACGTTCCGATGTGCATCGTTCCGCCTGACATCGCTCCCGTTGTCTTTGGATAAGTACCGTCTCCCGTGGTGCAACCGCTGATGATGACCTCCGTTTCTTTCCAGTCGATTGTGATTAGCTGACCACGAGAAAATGTAACCGTAGCGATGAGCTGTGCGCCTCCGGCATCGTAGCTATAGAGCTGGCAGTCCGCGCCCGAGAACGAGAACTCAAGACGGCTTGTCGCTCCTCCGGCGAAATACACAACGTTCATTCCACCAGCCGTTACTACCTCCGCGCTTGATGCGTCAGGAGCGAACTGAACACGGAAACCGCGCGTTAAGAACGAAGCGGGGTAAGCGGTGTCTGCGTATGAAAGAGCGTCAGCAGAGCGGGTTACTGCGGCTGTGGTCGTACGGATAGGAGAGGATGGGAACGCTCCCTGTTCGATCTGGTGGAGATCACACAAATAGTCGAGTGCCATGTTAACGCCGGCGGCACCGACTCGGCCTTCCCACGGAATGTACGAAATCGTCGCGAACGACGGGATCCTAACAATCGACGCGCGGCTCCATGTCTCGTCAATAGCAAACTGTACGGTGCGGTAGGCCGAGTCGTAAGGGTTTACTTGCGCTGTGCCTGAACCGGCAGATGGCATCCGCTTCAAGTAGACAGAGGTGGAAACCTCAACCGTCGTCCCGCCTCCCGTCGTGGCCTTGTATCTTCCATAGCCAGCAGACGATACCTGTTCACGATCTGCGAGTGCTGCTCCATCGGGGCCTGGTCCTGCATCTAGCGTCGGCGTGTCGCTTGAGCCGGCAGCCCAACCGCCAGTGGTATTTATATCGCGCGACTGGATGAGGAGGTTCGTTCTTGCTCCCTCCAACAACAACATGCTCCCAAGTCCGTCACCGCGATTCTCGATACGACGGGCATCGACCGCAGCCCACGCTAAAAACGCCGTCGATCCGTCGGTCGGTGCGCCGGTTAGATATGAACCTTCGGTGCTTCGGGTGAAGGTGCCGCCTGAAAACAATGGCAAAGAAGCCGTGGCGCGATCTCCGCCGCCAAGGCTTCCAAATGAACCGATGGTATTCAGGTTCAGCATAAATTTTACTTCTCGATCACGATCAACGTTGCTGATGCCGCGGCTTCCAAGAAAGATACAACCGTTACTCCGCTAGGCTTAACATAATGTCGTGTGCTGTTTGCAGGGATGTACTCATCGAAGTTTGAGTTCGAGGCTCCGGCCGAATAGCGCATATAAATACCTTGCGTTAAAGCCGTGACTTCGATCAACGTAGTCGCTGCGTTTAGCGTTACTGACGTAGCAGAGCTGATCGTTGTGTCTAAAGTTCTTGCGAGTGCTGCAACAGGAGGAACAAGTTGAATAATCGCGTCGTTGTCATCTCGGGGGATAAGTAAAGGCATATGATTAGATTATACCACGAATCAAGACCAAGTTGTTGTCGGGGGAGTGCGATCTGACCAAGACTAAGATGGTCTTGTCCTGTTCGTCCACGTCGAGGTTGGCTTCACGCGATTGTTCCAGCGTCCGGCGATCAACTTCAACGTAAGGGCAAGTTCAAGCGGGCTAGGGGAGACCGTCTGCCCAAGGACAAAGGTGACTCCGTAAACAGCGCTCGTCAGAGCGACTGCTGAAACTGGCGCTGTCCGGCCGGAGCGAAGACGTGGGAGCAAGAGCGGATGAGGGCAAGAGCGGAAGGAGTTGCGATCTTTCCCGCAAGGATGTTCGGAACTTGAAGTGAGCGTGAGAGCCTGTGCGCTCGAGCAAAGAATCGTCTGTTTTTAGAGACGGAGCGAGGACAGCGACCGTAAGAGCTTGCGCTGACGGGGCGACTGTATCCGTGATAACCCGTTCGGTCTGGAGCGTTGAGTGGCAGAGTGCGATGCGGACGGAGTGACGATTGTGGCGGATTTTGGAGCGAGCGAGATGCCTAAAAGATCTTGGGCACCTCCGTTAGAGCCTGTAACTGTAAGAGCATTTGATCCTGCTGGAGTTTTTGCACTATTTGAATCAAAAACCTGCGTTCCATATCCACTTGACCAGCCAATACGCTTTATACAGTCCGCTGTTGCTGCCATGGCTCCGTTATTATCCATTTCCATCGCAACAATCCAGCTGTTATCAGCAACCGTCGTAAGCGTGACAGCAAACGATCCGCTTCCGGAACCTCGAGAATTGTACGCATCATCGTCAGGTTGCGTTGCGTCAACACCTGTATAGACTCCGTACCAGGTAGGCGGATTCGCAATAGATGAACTCGCTGAAATTACGATATTATTTGTCCCCGTGTCTGGATTCGCGAGGCCGTACAAGTACATGTAGAGACCACCTTGCGCGGTTCCTACCTGTTTTTTTAGCAACGTCATCGCATCGCCGTTATAGGTGACACCTGTCACCTTGTCGGTTGTTGCACCAAAATAGCTACAACAAGATAACGATCGCTTCCAGTTGATCCAGAATCAAAAGCGATCGTTATCGATGTGCCAGTTCCCGGCTCGAATGTCTCGCCGTCTTGTAGAAAGGCAATAGCCATATTAAATCAGGTACAGGTACGCGAACACACCGATGATTACGGAGACAATAAACACCGGAGCGACCGTTAGATATGCACGATACAGTGGATGTATCGACATCCACTGCTCGTGATCTTCTTTGGAGGACTGGATCCAATCGAGAACCTCGCCCCTCTTTGAATATGCGGAACAAGGCATAGGTATTGTTTTATTACTAGGCCGTCCCACGGCTCAGTCTATTACGCCAAGGTGATGATTCCGTCAGCGTGCCATTGAATCGTGAACGTACCGGAGGAAACTGCTTGCGCTCCGCCGAAGTCAATGGAAGCGATAAGGTCATCGCCGGCAAGAGTATCATCGTAAATAACTGCGTGGTACGCGGTAAACGTGGCAGAAGTCCAAGAAGTGTCGGCAGCATCAAATTTTGTCGTCGCCGCCTGCGTGACGGCTTTTGAAGCAAGAGCCGCGCCACCGGTCGTGTAGCCGCCGGTTGCCGCGAGTTCGTTCGCGGAAATATCAGAATACCCGTTATGCGTCGCCGTAAACGAGTGACTGTTGTTGACGAGAGCAACCTTGATTGTGTCGGCTTCAAGATCGCACTCTTTGTTCATCAGGTTCGCTTTGAAGCGATTATAGATTCCAGAGGCCATATTAGGGTTTATAGATGCGGGAGAAATAGTTAAGCAGTTCACCTTGATGCGTTTGCTTGGCACGCCGTGTTCGTTAATAAAGTCTTCGCTCTCAGACTTGATGATAGGCACACCATTATCATTAACGTCATTAAAGGGCGCAGCTAGGTGCTTGTTGATTCTAACATATTTGGTTCCTTCATGTTCAAAGATTCTTTCCATAGGGATATTATACCACGGTATTATCGGAATGAAGCGAAACGTGGGATGATACGTTGTTTCACGGAACGATCACGTTGCGCGGCAAGATACTGAACTTGAGCTTTTAATGACTCGCCTCCGGCAGATCCTTGCCGGCCAAACAGTTGATCGGAAAGCATCTTAGCCTTTCTAGGTTGCTCGTTTGTCAAGCAGTATTCGTAAGCCGCGCCGATTGCCATGACATGATGAACGAGAGTATTCAGAGTGGGGACATCGCCGGATGCTGAAAGCTCGGTAATATCCGTCAGGTATTCGATGCGAAGTCCGGCTGTTACGGCAGCTGTTGGCGATGGGTAAATAAAAATGGAATTGCCAAAGGTACGGTAAACGGGAGATCCGGCGGAACCGAAAGCAATCTCATCATTACCAAATGCGCTACCGTCTACTTGCTTGTCGTCGATACGGTTCGCCTTAACGTAGTCCGTTGCATCGGGATACAGAATCTCAACTCGGTTCAAGATCACAAAATCGGAAGGAAGGACATATTCCTCTTGTCCAGAAACAAGACCTGTCGTACTCATTTCTCCGTTAAACTCCCAGACTCCGGTACTCTCAAAGACCCATCCGAGCAGGATGCGGTACCACATGTTCAAATTAGCATCGAGATCGGTATCTCCGTACTTTGCAGAAGCCGTTGACTGGAAGCTGATCTTCCTGCGCGCCATCGCGCGTAATTCGGTTAATGTCATGGTGTAAGTACGAGGGAGAACTTTTCAGTTGTCCCCCGTATTATAACACGACTAGGCGGCGAGAACTTCACCAAGATCCGTCGGAGAGCAAGTGACATTATAGAACGTGTCTGTAATGTGACTAGCCGACAAGAGATCGGTAGAGGCATCGAACGGAGTCGAGCCAGCGGCGACAGCGACGCGAACGCCACCGATGACGGCCTTATCCGTCGAAGCGGCAGGCCAGAGAGCCGTACCAGAGCCAGAGGAAATTGCACCCATTTTCAAGGTAACAGTTCCGGCGGCATCGACTTCAACGGCGTACACGGCTTCCTGAACAGCAGATGCTGATGCAGGGATATCATGCGTGGTGGCAGTAAAGGCGACTTCATCCGTCGTGACCGTGACAATTTTGCCAAGGATAGATGCGACGATTGAGGAACCCCACTTGACCTGCGCGGCAGAAGACGTACCGATGACAACGCCAGCAGAGGCGAGGCCACGACACTTAACAGTTTTGAGGAGACCGATCAGATCCTTGTTGGAAAGACCAGCCCCCGGGTTAGGAAGAGACATAGTTAGTAACCGAAGTTATCACGAATTAGCGAAGCAACGGATTCAGGGATATTGATCGGCTTGCCCGTTGGGACATTGATCTTTACGCCCTGAATTTCAAATTGACGCATACCAGCTTGATCGTTGGCTGAGGCCATGACCATCGTTGGCATGAGGGGTTGCTGTTCAAGGGCGGCAATAAATTGACGACCCTTTTCTACGAGAAACTGTCCGGAAGGAATGACGGCATCAGAGATGACCTTTTCTTCTGCAAGTTTCTTTTGAGCCTCGACATTCCTCGGAGAGACCGCACGAGACTTAGGAGCTTCCGATTCCTTTTCAGGAGCAGATTCCTCGTCTGTGGATTCCGGGATCTTGTCGAGTTCGAGTTCTTTTTTAGTGGACATAGGTTTGTTTTTAAGGGGAGATTTTAACCTCCCCTTGAATTAACAAGCCGTTTACGACTACGAGGCTGCGTGTTCCACGCGGGTCATGAACAAGTTGTTCAAGATGACGGACGTGAACCATGCTTTCCAACCGGCTGTTGCGCGCTGGTTGAGAGGATCTGCGGATCCTGCTGAACCGAGGGCCTTCTGAATAACTTCCATCGCGTGACCGGCAAGGCGGGTGACACCGTAGGCATCAGCACCAAGGATCAGCGTTCCATACACATCGATACCGGCGGCTCCGGCAGCCGTCCATACTTTAGCGTAGGTCGTTTCAATGAAGCGAACTTCATCGATCTTTCCGACTTCGCCCGGCATGACGTTGGCTTGTGATGGGTAGTTCTCGACAGGGACGAACGCGGCATCACTCTTCAAATCGTATGTCGTGTTCGGGTGGATGAGGCCGATAAAGGCTGCATCGACAGGAACGGTGTCAACATTCGGGTTCGGAGAGATCATCGAAGCGATCTTACGAGCGTTGTTATTTTTCAGAGTACGGACAGCTTCACGGACTTCTGCGGCGGTGAGCTTCATGGCCGAGCTGACCGTGACGCGGGACGTGGCTGACGAAGCGTACTGAACGCTTGTGCCGGCAACGAGAATTTCGCGACAGATCTGATCGAGCGTCTGACCGGCGTTCTCGCCCAAGAGTTCCATGACTTCCGTTGTGTACGGGTCAAGGGTCGTGAGCATGAGTTCGTCGGACGTTTCAATCACGTTACCGTATTGAGCCAAAGTGGCCGTTACGTCGGTGACAGAAAGGGAAGCCGTCGAAGGGGTCGTTCCAGCGGTCAAAGCCGTAGTCGAGACCGTGAGGCTGTTGTAGCGGCGGAACTTGATGACATTCGAGTTGTTGGTCGGAATGTCGCGCACCTGACCGAACCATGTGTGAACAAGGTGAGGCAAAGCGCGGGAAAGCATGACACGATCGTAATAGTTGTTTACGGCGTGTGCGACTGTTGAGGATGTTTGAATAGGCATAGTAGGTTAGTTAAAACCTCTCATGCCAGTAGTGCTATGGCTTGAACTGCCCTGATTTCACTTGACGCTTAAAGCTTTCAAATTCTTCGGGGGACATATCCATAGGGTCTTTACCCTTGATACGCGGCGCGGCACGATGACGTGTCTCCGGTGAAGCCTTCGCGTGTTCACGCTTTCGCGCTGACGCTTTTAGAAAGACTTGGATGACCGGTGACTTCATCGCTTGTTCGAGCGATACACCTTTTGCTCTGGCAATCGCTTCAATCTCGTCTACTTCTTTTGAGGAAAGTTCCGGATGGTCGAAGCGGAAGTCCATACGATCCGCTTTGTCGGCGGAAACGTCGGACTTTTTCGAGGTGGGTTTAGATTGTTTCTTCTCTAGTTCTGCAACACGAGCTTCGGCTTTCAAAGCGCGATCACGGAACTTCTTTCGCTGAATGTTTAATGCAGCGGTTCGATCCTTCTCATCGGAAGGTTCTTTGTCTCCGTCCCCGTCGGCTGGATCTTTATCGTCGTCGCCTTCTGCCGGTTCTTCTTCCTCGTCACCGAGGTCGAGTTCATCGAGATCAGAATCATCGAGTTCGAGTTCATCATCCTTTTCTTCCGTGGGTTCGGTTGTCTTTGTTTCATCAGACATAATGGGGTCATTTTATAGTCTTTAGTGACTGTGAGGGTTTAGTCATTTTAGAGTCTTTTGTGACTTTAGGTCATTTTACCGTCTTTTGTGACGAAGAGATTATTTGCTGTATGAGGTGGTACGAGCCTCTTTGCCGCCGGTAGCGGCCTTACCATGCTTGCCCATGTTGGAAGCCATGCCCTCGTAATTCGTTGAGCGCGGCGATGCCTTGGAAAGCACTTTGGAAGATTTCATCTTCATAAGATTATAGAAAAAGAATTAGCGAAAGGATTGAGGCTTTTGGGACGGAGATTTCTTGACACCGAAGCCGAGATGATCGAACAACTCTTCGAGCCGCACGAGAGCATACTGTTTGCCTAGAGCTTGCATTGCAATATCGCCATCCGGAGAAATGTTCCGCACACTCTCTAAGTCAGCGAGACAGGCCATTACTTCCTTTCGCATCCCGCGAACGACTGGATGCTCGGGGTTCTTGGCGACAAACTCCTGCACAGCTTGGATGTCAAGATCTCCGTTGGGTATCATACCATATTTTATTTATTGATTTATGCGGCGGCGCGTTCAAGGTTCTTTGTGACGTTCTCCGTGTTCAGTCCGTTGTTCGCGTCCCCCGGATTCTCGGAGAAGGCTTTTGCGGCGGGAGCGGCGGCTCCTGCTCCCATCATCGGGTCAGCGGGTTTGCTCAAAAGGCTTGCGAACTGGATCGGAGAGATGCCCTTTGCTTCGAGGATCGAACCGATGATCTTTTTCGCCGTTTCATCCTGCATGATTGCCGGATTGCTTGCGATGATCTGTAGCAAGTTGCTCATCGTTTCCGATTGCGCGTTGAAGTTCTTGCGCTCATCGGTCACGTCGAAGCTCAATCGCATGGACTTGATCTTCTCTAATGTAAAGTATTTCTTCTCGATCTTTACCTTGCGATCAGCGTTCTTTAGTTCGTCGGCAAGAGTCTGTTCAACCATTTTCAGTTCCTCGTCAGCCGGAAGCCGTCCGATCTGCAAAACATAATCCTTCACGGATTGGGCGAGAAGATACTTGCGGTACATTTCATCGAACGTGCGAAGTTCATCGACGGATCCGACAAGTTCAAGGACATGCTCTTCGGAAAGTTCGCTAATGATCTCCGGAAGAATCCAGTCGGTGAATACTTCCGTGATAAAGATTCCGCAATCTTCACGGACTTTATCGAAAATCTTTTGTGCGGAAACGGTGAGTTGTGCGCCGAGTCGGAACGGCGTGTTTGTCGGGAGAGCCTCACCCGTCACGACTTCAACGGTGTTACAGATGCGATCAGCTTGCGCTTCGATGTTCTGTACTTCAACGGCGTACTGCTGAAACGCGCGGAGTTCCGTCGGGATAGGCGTGATTTCGCTCTTTACCTCGAACACATCTCCGTCTTGCGCGTCCTGCAATAGGTTAGAAAGTCCCGTCATTCCGCGTGTCTGGAACAAATGGAGAGATCCCATGCGGAGCGCGGAGAAGAAGCGGTTAATCAACTCGTTCATTCGCGCTTGAAGGTCAATCAAGAGTTCGCTATTTGAGATCGGGAGAGATCGGCCGGCGATCTTGCGATGCCAGTTACATTCCTTAAACGGGAAATCTTCCATTTCTGCGAGTTCAGCAAAAAGGATATTCCCTTCTTTTGCACCGGACTCAATGCCGCCGATAACCGCGTGAGCGTAAAGATATTCCGGAGTCTCCATGCCGTCTTTACCGTCCTCCATGTCCTCTTCACCATTCATCTTGCAACCGGCCGCGCGTAGATCGCTTGCCGGAAAGAAGCCCCAGCAATCATAAACGTCGATGGACGGGATCGTGTCTGTCATCGAGTACGTCGTTGAAGCGAAAGAACCGGAACCGTTGCTTGAAATAAACTTGTCCTGCTTGATCGGAGCGGCGTTAATGAGGGCGATTGCGCTATCTCGATCCCAGTTCCCGTATTCTACCTTCTCCATGATCTCCCACGGAGCAAGGATCGTGCGCTTCAAAAATGCGCCGGAGTCTTTTGGATAAATTGTCTTTGCGCTTGGATCAAAAATACAGTCGCGAATATCGACTTCTTTAATCTTGATGTTCCCGTCCTCGTCATAGCACTTCTCCCAAATAACTTTTCCAAACTTAGGGAGGTTCTCGGAGAGATCGTTCAGGAGGGAGGCGAACCCACTCTTGTCCATCCAGCTACGGATCTCGTTCCGGAGGATGAAGCTAAAGAACCATCCGCTCTCGGAGTCGGCGGTCAGGAGAATATCCTTCGTATCAAGGTCAATGTTCTTGCTTGCGTGGGCGTTTCTCGAATTGATGATGTTATGGAAATATCGCTCGTTCCCGTTCTCATCGGTCTGTCCACTCTCGAACTTGCTCAAGAGATAATAATGGATATTGTTCAGGAGCTTCCGCTGATTCCATGTAAGACCCTCGACGATCTGGATATCATCTTCAACGTAGCTACGGCGCATGTCGTGGATCAAGTTCAAGAGACCCTGCGACTGCATAGGCTTCGTCGGATCAAACTGTCCAGCTTGATTTTGTACGTCTTGGCGGCGTTCGCGCTCTGCCGGTTTATAGTTGGGCATAATAAAATTGCCTTTATTGTACCATGCTTTCATTTTACGGTATTTTTACTAGTGCATCGACCGGTTCCGCTGTCTACGTTCCTTCACGCGCTTATCTTGCTTCTCGCTAATCGTGTTTGATGCGGTCGCTTCATCGCGTAGCTGATAGCAAATAGCCAACGCTGTCAGGCGGTCATAGTGACGGGAGAGCTTCTTGCGGGAGAGAGGGGAAATGATGTTTGTCTCGCCTTTCTGGTAATACTGAGCTTCTTTCAACGTCGCTTCATCGCGTACAAGAAGAGGGGAATGGGGATCGGAGAGAGCTTCGGAGAGTTCAAAGAACATCCTCGGCTTCGTCACCATCGTTGTCAGCCAACCGATACGCTCGGTTTCATGTTCATCGAGAGTACCCTTCACAACGAAACGATAGAGGTTCTGATATCCAAGTTCGATGAGTCGGGCAACGGTCGCGTGTCCATGATTATTGCTCTCTGGTGCAAGGAGGGCCGTTCCGTACAGGTGTCCGATGTACTGCAATACATCTCCAAACTCTGTCGGGGAAATGTTTGGATCCTCGAACGTCGCTACTTGTTCATTCGTCGTGAAGTCAATGACTTGGGCTGTTGCCGAGTCGCGCCCGATCCCTTGACTCGGATCACCGGAGACGGCGTAGCGATGTCTTGGAACAAAAGGTTTATAGATCAGGAGTCGCCCTTCCATGAGGATCTGAACGGGTGCGAGGACATCGGTTTCGAGTTTCGCTTTAATGAGATCGGCATCAAACAGACGGTCACCGGAACTCAAGAACGCTTCTTCCGGAGTGCTTGGATACTGTTCTCTCATTCTCGCCTTCTGGCTCTGTTCCGTGAGGGCATACCATGCTCTTTGTGTCGGTGTAATGACGATACCTTTTTTCTTTTCGAGATCATCGAAATAGCGGGTGAGACGATCAGGGATATCGACGCTACTCGGAGGAGTCTGATATTCCGTGTTCATGTACCACGGAGCGAAGGTAAACTTAAACTCAAGCGGATGGAGAGGTTGATTCACGATTTTTGTCGCTCTGGCTTCTGCCTCAACGCAAAGATCGTGGAAGTCGTTTCCTTCACCTTCTGCCGTGGATTCGATTGTGATACGTCCGTGTTCTGAAACGGTAGGAAAGACAGATTTCTTTAGGTTCTCTGCTTTGTCTGGAAACTGCGCACACAAAGGGCCGTACTCGGATACATGAACACGCTGATAGGTTCCGGAGTGCAAGCTCGTGCCTACCTTGATGAAGGAACCGTTCGTGAAAGAGATTTCCGTGGAAGAATCAGACTCGGACTCGATGTTAAGATATTCCTTCAACTCCTTTGGAAACATCTGCCATGCAAAGTCGATCTTATCGAAAATGTTTTTCGCGTTCTCCAACTTATCTGCCGTGATTGCTGTTGCAAGATGCTTAGTAAAAATAGCGTCATCGAGAATATCGATCGCCGTCGCTGTGCTATAGCCGAGCTGGCGAGCTTTCAAAATAATTTCTCTTGTATGCCGGTTCAGGAAAAAGAGATCCTGCGCTTCATTTGGAATAAACTTGATTACTAGACCGTTTCGATCCTTGATCCAGTAGAGATTCCTTAACCGCCAACTCTTATCGAGAAGGCGGGGATCGATTTCTGTTTCGCTATGAGTGATCTCCATATGGGGTTTTGTTCGCTTCAATCTGATCGAGGATCGGGGAGATTTTCTTTTGCTCTTCGATCTTCACCTGTTGCTTGGAGACGATGCGTGAGATGTTAGGAGCGACAAGTGCAGCAGAGGACGGGTGGTACACGCCTTCAAGGGTGTTGTGGATCATGTTCTCGTCCGTCACATCGAGAGCGGCATCAATAGACCGACCGATTGTATCAGGATATTTTTTCGCGAGGAGGATCAGCTCATGCTTCGTGAGACCAAAGAGGCGGGAGACTTCGGAGAGAAGAGGGACACGGGAACGGACGAATTGAGTCTGTGTTTTCTTTTCACCGGATGGGGAAATGATCTCGACATCCTCGTAACCGCTCTTACGTCTCCAAAAGTATTTGAGGATCGTTTCAGCGATGATCTCCGGTGGCGGTAGATCGTCCTCAGAGACCGACAAAAAGAACTTGGGATCCGGGGGAGGGAGTTCCACAAGGATCTTGTCTTTCGGGATGACTGGGATATTTAGGAGTTTCGCTTCCATTGAAAGATTGTAGCATATTGCTTGACTAACTTGTGACGTGTCCGGAGATAAGTGGCTAAGTTTTGACGTTACTAGGGGCGAAGGAAAAAGAAGAGGGGATGCCGCCCCCATTTTTTATATACAGAAAACATCTTACTAACTTTTGCCACTAGGGGAGTAGGGGAGGGGGAGTAAGGAGTAAACATCTATTCAATAGGGGGGGTCACATAGCAGGGCACAAGCTAGGGTATATCGATATGCTACGCATGCTTGTTTATGTATGCGATGCGTCGTAAAAGATTATTGTTTGGATTTGCTTATGCTGTGCTATGTCCTTGGCATGCGTCGCATAACTGGTCTTTTACGACGCATGAAAGGGGTTATTTTACGACGCTATAAATGGGTTATGTTTAATAGGATAAATACTTATCCACATTATCCCTGTTTCTTGGCTAAGATAACACTATTGACAGGGTTTAATAGATATGGTTTAATATAGAGGTCAAAGGAGACAACCCATGAACAGCATGACTGAAGCCCTTGATACGCTCTTTCCCTCTATCTTCGACGATGAAGACAACGTCTATAACACCGACCAGCTTGGATCGGAAGTCCGCCCCTCGCAGATCGCCAAGCGCGAACGCGCTGAAGCCTCTACGCGGACGGACACGCCGTCACATCGTCGCTCTTGACTCGTTGGCCTAGTTACTCGCTAGGCCACCGCACAAGGGCAAAATTAAGCCCTCTAGCACATTCTCATATGTCACAAGATCGTAAACTCCAGATCGTTGCTGCTTTACTCGACGGCGTTGCTTGGCAACTTGTAGCGTCTCCAGAGGAAATGGCAGAGATCGACGTTCTGGAAGTCATGGAACTTGTCCCCGCGTTCATGCGCTAAGTATGGACACAATATGTCGCCGCTGGCACATGGGCGTTATCGACCATGTGATCCGAGGCAGTAAGCCGGAAACACTCTCCGGCTTATCCCTTGGCTCAAATCTAAAGGGCCGAAATATACCTTTATGCGATATCCACCAGACAGGCTAAAAGTGCGTGAAGCCCTTGAAACCCAGTCACAAAAGACCCGTAACGAACGCAAAACGCTAGAAAAGACGCTAGAGATCGTTGAGCAGTACACGGGCAAGCAGATTAACAAACGCCTCTGTACGTTTATCCAAGAAAAATCCGGCCAACGCTTTCGAGAGGTGACGCGTTGGGACAGCGAGACGAAAAAAAACGAAACAAAATCAGAAGCTTACCCATGTATCTACGCAACGCTAGAAAAAAAAGATTATGGCGAGCGAGAATATACGTTGACCGTTTACAACGAATGGGCCGAACGGTCAACAATTTGGTTTGCAGACATGCCCGACTTGATCGAGGGAATCAAGGCACGCATTAGCGGGACAGATGAAGCCATTGTAAACATTTCAAATCTTCTCAAAAACCTTGATAACACTCTCGACCGTTTTGAGAAAGCGACGACTGAGCTCGAGGAGATCAATGACATAAAAGGCATGTTCTATATCCGAGAACTTCTATAATAATATGCAAACATACAAATACGACGAGCTGGACAAGCGCGGGCAAGATTACGTGGTGCAACGATATGGCGACGATCAAATCGTACAGGAGTATATTGCGGAACTGCTAGATTTTGAAGAAACGGGAACGGATAAAAAAGACATTTCCCCTGCAACCGTGTTTGACTCTCTCGGTTGGCGGTTCAACGAACATGGGGAGTGGATTGTTTAGCACCGGTCACAAACTCGCACAGAACGGCTTAGAATCGCTCTAGGCCGTTTCTGCGAGGGTGGAACTATCTACCCCATGACAGAAATCAATATGACGAAGCAACTTTACCCAGCACTTGAAACGGATACGCGCCTTTTCTTTGTCGTGGATAGCGTCGAGGATAACAAGGAACTGTACGACACGCTAGAACATGCGGAAGTAGCCAAGGCTTGCCTCAACAAAAAGAACAGCCCCCGTATCCGCGTGTGCCTTGTGCGCCACGCTTACAAGGAAGAAATGGACGGACTTACGGGCTGGAATTATGACGATCAGGCGGACACGTTTACTGATATTACTCCCGACGACTTCACCGCCTAATATGCTCACAAAGAAACAGCGCGCGTATATCGAGACTTGGCTAGACGATCACGGCACAGCTTGCGAGAACGGACTGGACGCGGATATCGGGGTACGGGTAAAGCGTTGGTTATACGAGGAAGCACTCGGGGAGCAGTCACCTAAGATGACGCTAGACGAGCTACGCGCCTCTGTACACGACACAATCAGCGAAATGGTATGGAATGAGCTTGGGGAGGCTATCGACGATCTGAAGCGATTATAGAGCGTCAGAACATAAACGGGATATCGGAGACGGTATCCCGTTTTATGTTACCTGTTAATGAGATCGGCATGGCGGAACGGGTCAGGTGTTTTTTTTTGTATCTAGTAAAGAGTACAGAGAGTGTTCATAGTTTAGGGCTTAGGGGAGTGATTTTGGAAAATGTCCGGAAAATGAGACCGGCAAAGGGGAGCAAAATGATCGGAGCAGGGTGATCGGAGCAGGGTGATTTTTTTATAAATGACTTTATTTATGAAAAAAGTACTTATATCTAGGCTAATTCTAGCATAATAAAAAATCTATGTTTTTCATAAAAAATCTCAA
>JADJTD010000005.1 GCA_016711345.1 Chloracidobacterium sp. | reverse complement strand
AGGGAGCGGCAGGAAAAAGCGCCGTGGCAGAGATGAGCACCAAGAGAACAGCAATGTCGTTCGGTTTTCTGGCGGCGTACCTGAGACATCAGAGCAGCTTCCTGAGTTGGCTTGGCGACCCGTCCGACCAGCCGGAGTTGCCTCCCAACATGGAGCAGCTTCTAAGCCAAGAACATCGAGATAGCCTGGGCGCGCACTGGCTCGGGATTGTGAGGCCGAACTGATGGAAGGCGGACGGCCTGTTTAATCGTTGTGTTGACGCTTACGAGGAAGAGGAAAAGCGGCGGGGTTGAAGAGCAGAAATGAGTGATGCGCAAACAATCCGGCAGTTGGGTTTGGCTCCTCGGTGCGAGCGGGGCCGCATGGATGAAGTGGGTCAGTGGGGTGAGTGATGACGGTCAAAAAAGCAGCGTTTCTGACGCTATTTGTGGTGGCGCAAGGGGCCATCGGATTTCTGGCCATTCTAGCATGGATGGTCGCAACCCAATGAAGGGGAAGAATGGAGCTTCTTACAGAACTGAGCCGGGATCGAACGTCGTTGTGGTCGATTTTGCGCATTGCCGCGCTGTCCGCGATATGCGCCGCCGCCTTCACGAGCTTGGGGTCGTTTCTGGCACTCATGATGGCAAGGTGACGTGATGGGTCAGCATACGGACGCCAAGCGGCCAAAGATCGAGAAGATGCTGGTCAACGGCATCATATCGGACTCAGACATCGCGCTTTGCTGCGGCGTGTCGTGGAAGTACGTGCAAGAGGTCAAGCGAGAGTTGCGGGCCAGGGGTGCTCTTGGACAGGTGAGGAACTACGGATGACCGAGCCAAAGACAAATGCCGTGGCTTTGAAGGCTGGCGGCCAAATCAGCAGCATCATTCCTCAGAGCTTCGAGGATGCTTATCGCGTGGCAAAGTGCATTTCAGAAAGCGGGGCAGCACGCGCGAATGGACATGCCGGAGCAGGTGACCGTCGCAATCATGACCGGCCTTGAAATCGGTTTGCCCCCCATGTTTGCGTGATCCAAAAGATAGCCGTTATCAATGGCCGCCCGTCTGTCTGAGGCGATGCTGTTCCCGCCATCCTGTGGTCAAAGGGTTTCAAGCTCAGCGAGTTCAGCGATGGCGAGGGCGATGCCAGAGGCGCATTGTCGCTGATGCTCCCGACGGTGACGTTATCAGCCGATTGGCTTTCAGTTGCACAAGCCCGCAAGGCGGTCTGTGGGGTAAGGCAGGTCCTGGACGCAATACCCAGATCGTATGTTGCAAATGCGTGCGCGGATTGGCGCCGAGACGGTGCGGTTGGATGTGCTGAGCGGTCCGGGTCTCGTTGAAGAGGTCGAAGACCTAGACCAAACGTCCAAGCGCAAGTCAAGCAGTTTGGCCAAGAAAGACGGCACCAACGAGACGTTTAATGAGATCCGCAAGTATATCAAAGATGGCTACGGCGACGGCCCGAAGCTTCAGCAGATCCGCGACCTTACACCAAAGAGTGGGCGGAAATGCCGACCCGATGGGGTGAGATTCAGACCACGAATACGAAGACGCAATGGAATCGAGCCGCCATCCCAAAGCAGCCGAGTAACAGGAGACTCACATGACCATGATCGTGACATCAAGCGCACTTTGGCTATGGCTCACCGCCAGTTCGAAGAGGCGATGAAGTCAACGAACTTACGTTTTCCCAATATCAGATTCCTGACGCCGTTCGCAGCGCCAAAGGCACGCCGAACCAGACCGACATTATCGACGCCACGTTGATTGATCGGTCGACCTCAGCGACATCATTCGCCGGTTGTGTAATCGCGGTCTTTTGAACCGCAAGCGCAACAAAGACGACGCGCGCGAATACTTGCTGACCGTCAGCAAGGAAGGCTTTGACATGCTGTCCGTTGCCGACAAGCACTTGCGGCGCATTGAGCGGTCGCTGTCGTTGAAAGAAGCTGCATGACCGGATGGGCGCGCATCCAACGTCTATCCCGGATGCGCGCCCAGTGCTCCTTGGATGCGATGGCGAGGCGCAGAAGGTCTCGTGATGAATGGCCGAAATTTTATCTGAGACGCAAACATGACGACGTGCCCACACTATGCAGGCTAAAAGATGGACGCCAAGACGAAGCCTCGGAGCCTGAGCAACTGCGCCGCTTCTTCGGCGTGTGCGCGATGTACCAGCACATTGGCCGGAGTGCAGAATTCCAGCCGGAGAGCGAAGAACACCTCCGCAAATGGGCCCTCATCAAAGCGGGCCACAGGGAGACGACTGATGTTCCCGTGGCGTTTGCGGAAGATCAACCGGGTCTGACCCAACTGACCGCGCTCGCCATCGAGGGGGCGCTGAAAGCAGCAGGTGCATATGCCTTCATTCGTCCACACCCTGACGGCGGCATGGTCCGCGTGTTCAAGGCGAAGTCGATTGCATTCGACAAGCTGGGCCAAGCCGATTTCAATACGCTCAACGATGCCGTCGAAGTCGTCTACGCGCACGAAACAGGGCTTGACCCTGAAACGGTTCTTAAAGCTCAGGAAGCGGCAGCATGACGCCTGATCTATTCACATGCGAGCTAAAGCGCCTAGAGCGCGAGATAAAGGCGCTCCGCAATGAGAATGACGAACTGCGGATGGCCGTTGCAAACCTATTGGCTGCCGCTCGTGGCGCTTGGCATGTGCAAGCCCGAAAGGCCAAGGCCAATGCCCTGAAGCTCATCAAGAGGGCAGCATGAAAATTATTGGACGAGCGACACCAAAATTTGACGTTGCGATAGCGTCTGCTGATGACGTGGCCGACAAATGGAAGGGCCAATACTTCACCAATGGAAAGTGGGGAACAACCTCATTCGGTGACTCTTCGAAGGTGTATCAACAAATATTAGATGCTGGTTCTGACTTTGAAGCCATTGCCAAAGCCATTGGGAATAAGGGGTGGACGCACCCGATATGCATGGCGTGCAACAACTACGTGACGAGAGCAATAGTTTTGCCGAACGACTGCCGTGAAGATTGCATATGCGGCCCGTGCCTCACGCGGGGGCTTGAGCTTTTGGATAGGGCAGCATGACCCGCACCCACAAAGACGAGTTCAGCAAGGCAACAAAGCTCTCAGCTTGGCACCGCTGCGGCGGGTTCTGCGAGTGCGGATGCGGGCAGAAGATCATTTCTGGCAACGTCGAATACGACCACAGATTACCCGTTGCGCTTGGTGGTGATAGCAGCGTTGGGAACTGCGTTGTTCTTCGCACCAGATGCCACCTGACAAAGACAGTCGGATTTGATCGGCCCGCAATTGACAAGGCCGTCCGTGTGAAAGAAAAGAACGCCGGTCTCCGCAAGCCTAGGGGCCGCCCGTATGCCGGGCACGAAGGCGAGCGGGCTCCGCAAACGAATGGACGGGAGCGTTGAGAAGCGATGACGCTAGAGCAAGAGCTATCCGCGCTGCCATGGGTCGCGCTTGGTGTCGCTCTGGGTGTCCTGATGACACTGGAAATTATGAGACGGAGGGGAAAGCTGTGAGTGAGCCAATTCAAGCAGTCAGCAGAGTTAATCACTCGTTCCAGCACGGCACTTGGTATCCTATTAGCGACCTGCCGCCTTTATTCGGGTACGTCGATGCTTTCACTGTCATGAGGGCATACGGCGCACAAGATGGGCCTGGAGTGCGAATGACTGACGTAAGATTTAGCATTGCCAAGAACCGATTTGAGGACACGCGCGGGCAGCCTGTTGAATTGATTGACGACAACTGCACGATCTACATCACACACTTCATGCTTAGGCCGCCCCCACCGTCGAACGGTGACCGCACTGACGAAGCAGAAAGTCTCGCTGTCAGCATGAACCCAACTACAGCAGAGGGAGAGTAGAGAATGGGGACTCCTGTCATCATAGGCGATTGCACCCTCTACCTTGGGGACTGCAGGGAAATACTTCCTTTGCTGCCTAAAGTGGATGCTGTGGTGACAGACCCTCCATTTGAAAAAGAAGCTCACACGATGGGCCGCCGCGTGAAACGCGGCGTTTCACGCGGCGGCCCATCTGATGTGATGGTTCCTGAAATTTTAAGTTTTCCTCCAATAACTTCTGATTTGAGGGATTTTGTTGCTGGTTGGTGTTCAGATAAATGCGGGGGCTGGGCGCTAGCTTTTTGTCAAGCCGAAGCAATATCAGACTGGAGAAGTTCTTTTGAGAGCCATGGGAGTAAGTTCAAAAGAAGCATGATCTGGGTGAAGCCTGACGGAATGCCCCAATACAACGGTCAGATGCCAGGAATGGGTTATGAAAGCATTGCAGCAGTTTGGTGTGGAAATGGTCAGAGCCGATGGAATGGCGGCGGAAAGCATGGTGTTTTCACGCATTGCAAAAACAGCGGCGGAAAACACCAGCACGAAACGCAGAAGCCAATTCCACTAATGCGAGAACTTGTTTTTTTGTTCAGCGATGCAGGACAGACCATCCTAGACCCATTCATGGGTTCCGGCACTACTGGCGTTGCCTGTGTGAAGCTTGGCCGTAAGTTCATCGGCATTGAGATTGATCCCGGGTATTTCGAGACGGCTTGCAAGCGCATCGAAGCCGCCTACGCGCAGCCAGATTTCTTTGTCGAAGCAGAGAAGAAGAAACCGGCAGAGCAAATGCTGTTGGAGATAAACCATGACAGATAAGCCATTCACCCCCGGCCTAAGAGTTATCTACAGATTCGAGAATCTGTAGATAACTGGAAGCGCATAGCAAGCCGCGCAGACAAAGGCTGCTCCGTGGCTCATCATGTCGTCAATTGGTGACATGGTGTGGCACATCTCGCACTGCACGATCACGTCAGCGTCTTCTTCCTTCGGTAACATTTCAGGCGGGTATGTGATCGGCATAGACGCTCCTTTCACGTCTCAAGAGTAACGTCAGGTATCTCGCACCAGAACTGCGGGCGATCCACCACAATGACTTCGCCGTGATGGTCACGCGCGTCGAACCCATCAGCGCAGACCACCCACCCGCGCCACTTGTCGCGCCACATGCCGACAGATCGGCAAGCGTCCATCGCCATCAGAACGGGGCGATCCTTCGGCGTTGTCTCTCCAGTATGCCAGCGCAAGCACGGCTCCTTTGTCAGAATGGAACTTCTATATCTTTTGCCAAGCGTTCGAAAAGCTCGGCCATCTTCCCTGTGATTTTCTCGCGCTCGATAAAGTTACGGACTTGCCTTGCGCAAAGCTCCCGTTCCGATCCGCGCGCCGCTTGCGTCTCTGAGAACATCTGCTTTGAACCATCGAAGATCCCTTGGCCGTATGCCTGCTTTAGAACGACCTGTATCTCCGATGTCAGGCGCCCAAGTGCGAAAGACCGCTCCCCGGAATTTATCGAGGCTAGGCTAAGACCGAAGTTCTGAACCAACAAGCAAGCCGCGCCCAATCTATCGCCGTCGTCGCCATAGTTTGTCTCGCTGTAGATGTTCCATCGCGCTCCAACATCGGCCACGGCCTGCCCTCCTTATGTTGATGGCTGCGCTTCGTGAAGATCGCGCGCCTCTCTGTAAAACGTGTCCCCAATCTCGAGGTGTTCTGCGTTCTCGATGCCGTTTAAGTCAGTGTCCTCGTTGACTTCATCGGGATAGATCAAACCAGCCGCCGCCGCCCACTCCTGAATGTCAGCGCCGCACACGTCCGTTGCATCCCACGACTCGCGGATTACCTGTAGCGCGAACCACGCCAAGCGCTGTTCGCGCGTTGCTGTCTTCAACTGATCTGGCGTCATCGCCATGCGCTCCTATCAGTTTTACTAAGCCGCACGCTCGCGGCGTGATCGCAAAAACGCTTTGCAGTCGTATGCCACCTTGTCTGCGTACACGGTTTGCAATCTGAACATTTCGCCAAACTTCGCCGTGTTGTCTGCTATGGCCTGCATTTCCATTGCGAGCATTTCAAGCTCATCGTCGTCCATATGATCGCCAAGATGGTAGGCCTTAAGAACGGTTGCAGGGTGTCTCATTTATTCGCTCCCCTTCATTCATCTCTTAGCACCTTAGCCAGTAGAGAATTTTTATACAGCTTCCCAAGCTTTGGGCGCTGCGGATCAACAGGCCCATTTTTGTGAGGACTTACGCCTCGCTCTAGTGCCACCTTGCACCCCCGCGATAGATGCACATCAAGAGAGTGCCTTGTATCGTAAATGTGATTGCAGAACGGGCAGCGGCTTCCCTTTGCCCACTTCTTCTTAAGTGCGTCTCGCACAGCAGCCGCATCAGATACCTCAGCGGACTTACGCGCGGCTTTAAGCTGCTTCATTCGACGCGACACAAAAGTCTCCTTTAGCGTTTCTTCATTTCGTCATTTGCGAGACACACGCCGCGCCACGCGCCCTCCATAAAGGCTTGGCGAGCTATGGCGTCGACCTGTGCCATCATGCGTTCGTGGAACCCCTGCACCACGTCTGCCGGAGCACCGCGATTGAGCCGCATAGGGCTTGTCGCGTTGCGGATCATGTCGCCAAGATTTACTTCAGCCGACCACGCATCGGCCAGCCCTTCCAGCATGTCCATCCGCATGTTGTTTCGGTCGTCTGCTGTGCTCACCCCTTGGCTCCTATCTCGACTTCTTGATTTCACGAGCAATCGCCATGCGTGCCGCCCGCGTCTGGTAATTCTTGATCATGTAAAGCAGCGTGGCAGCGCGCTCAAAATATTCGTCCATGACCTCGCGTGGCTGCTCACCCAGACGCGACGTACTCTCTGCGTCGTAGAGGGCATAAGCTAGCGCCGCTATCGGACTATTCATGTTCCCTCCTTTTAACCCTTGACCCATTCTGTCACCACCCGGTCAACCTTGCGGAAACCGTTGGCAATCTTGGCCTCGTCGGTGAGCATGTCAGGCCAATACAGATGATAGCAGTCGCCGCGAGGGTTTCGCATCGCAACCATACCGCCGCAGTGCGCGCACATTGGTACGCTCTCGGCAATGTCACCACCTGGGAGGTAGCGGTGTGTCTCGTCTACTAGGTCCATTCTAAAAGTCTCCTTATTTATTAAGCTGATTTCTCGCGGCACACCCTGGACACCTGTCGGTTTTTCCAGACTTCAGTTTTGAGCGCCGAACAAGTGTCTTTTGCCCGCAAGCACACAGGCACTCAAATTTACCACCTGAGCGACCATGAGGACCCCAGCCAGTTACTTTGAGTTGCCCAACAACGCGGGGCACGTCAGAAGGCTTGCCCATGGCACGGCTCCTTGGCTGTCAGGTTGATTTTGTCATTCCCAGCGTGTTCTCCCGACCAACTCGCCGTGACAGACCATCACGAAGCGCGCCTCGGCCGGTGCCGACCTGGATCGTAGATTGACAGCCCCTTCAGCTTCGCCGTCGCATCAGCCAAAGAACGATGTCGCCAAGCTTGCGAACAACTGTCTCCGCTGAAACGCCTCGCCGCGCTCGATGCCGGCGGCGGCTATCTCCATAAGCATGTTGTGTGCGTTGTAGACTTCCACGTCACGGCCCCTACTTTACAGCCTTGATGGCGTTGAAGATGGCCTGCACGTCGTCACCGGACGGGCTTGAGTAGCCAGCCCCATGAGTGCGCTGGATGTCCCAGCCCTTGATCGTGCTCCAGATCGCCTCCCATACGGGGTCGCCGTGGTTGGCTGTGATTTCTTCTGTCGTGTAGCTCATTCTTTGGCTCCTATTTCGACTTGCCCACGGTCCAAGCGTAGATCGTTGGACGTGAGACGTTAAAGTGTTCTGCGATCTTGCCAGCCGACATGCCAGCGTCCCGCATTTTCTGCGCTTGTGCTACTTGCTTCGGGCTTAGCTTGGGTTCAACCCCGAACCGCGTTCCCGACGCCATCGCGTTCTTAACGCCTGCTCGTGTACGCTCGCGGACTAGATCACGTTCAAATTCTGCCAGCGCCCCGAGCACATGAAAGATCAGCCTGCCGCCCGGCGTGCGAGTATCTATCTGTTCCGTTAGGCTGCGGAATTGCGCGCCAGCCGCTTCAATCTGCTTCATGCGTCCAATAAGGTCCAACAGGGACCGGGCAATGCGGTCCATCTTCCAAACCACAAGCACGTCGCCCTCTCGAAGCGTTGACAGCGACCATTCCAGTTTGTGCCGCTTGGCACTCGCGGCTGAGACCTTCTCAACGTGCAAGTTGTTCGGCCTTACGCCAGCTTTGAGCAACGCCTGCTCTTGCATCGCTAGGTTTTGCTCCTCAGTCGAGACCCGAGCGTACCCGATCAGTCTTCCGACCCGTTCAGATGCCACATTCAACCTATTTGGTAACGTGATTTGTTGTGGGCCACTTTACAACTATCCTTGACACCGCGTCAACAGATTTGCTATGCCTGCTGTGGACGACGCGCTGCTTGCGTTCGAAGTTGCGCCCGGCAACGTGAGACGGTGATCACCAGCCGGGCCGCGTCGTCTCAACATGAGAAAGGACAGCCATGTGGCAACCGATAGAAACAGCGCCGCGCGACGGTACTGAAATTCTGGCCTACTCAGAAATTGGCAACACTGGCTGTATGCTTGTTCGATGGATTGCGTTGCAGGACTTCATCACAACCCAAGAAGCGGAAGAGTTTTCGAACATCGGAATGAGCGAAAGCGCCCTTGAAGTGCCCGACTGGTTCTTTGCCGATTTTTGCCACGGCGATAGGCTTTCGCCAGATTGTTACCCGACACACTGGATGCCTATTCCGGCCATCCCTGAAAGATCATAAGAAAGGCCCGAACGATGCCGGTAAAAATCACAACGCGCGTTGGCCACCTAAGCGATCCGCGCATTCACAAAAATGCGAACGGCAGCTATTCGGCAAAAGGCGTGCGAGGCACGTTCAGCACATGGCTGGCCGCATTCGAGGCGATGGACGACCAACACCGCCGAGACCTCAAAGAGCTACAGAATTTTCACAAATAGGCGGACGCGTGATGACTTGGAAACGGTTCTGGTGCTGGCTTAGACTTGGCCACAAGTGGCGATATTTTGAAGTGGCCAGCGACGATCGGACGTGCCGTCGCTGCGGACTGTCTCAGTATGCCGGAATTGAAACTGACGACGGTCAAAAAACTTGGTTCTCAAAGCTGTAATAGAAAGGCCCGAACGATGAGCAGGATTACAGACCTAAGCAGCACGCCCATGGACATCATTGTGAAGATGGCCGACGGGAACCCAGGAGCCGCGCGCGTGATGGCGGACATGTTCAGCCAGACACCCGCCATCGACCCAGACAACGTACTGGGCGGGTATGGCCCCGTCCTCTTTCTGGATACGCTTGGCATCTATGGGCCTCGCGTGTGGATGCTCTACAAGGATGTTTGCGGCGCGGACATAACCAAGACTGTTGCTGCGCTTCGCGCGGTGCAGATGGGCATTGCTTCGAACAAAAAGCTGATGGCGGCCATCGACGGAAAAGAGGCATTTGACGCGGACGCGACGCTTGCCTCTGTGAAGGAAAGACTCCCGGCATTTGCCGCGTAAAGGAAGGGCCCCGTGATGAGCGAAGCGCGCAAACGCGGCAGGCCCGCGCCCATCATTCCAGCGGTCTACCCGCTGACGCATCCGATAAAATGGACGCCAGAACAACGTCGGGCGCTCGATGACGAGGCGAACGGGTTGTATGACAAGTATAACCCGCGCCCGCATCAGCGTATCCGCGTTCCAAAGGAGCAGTGCATTCGGGAAGCGCTGGAGAAGATCAGAACTCAAACGAAAGAATAGGCCCGTCATGCCCACGAAGGAAACAACGATCTCCCTTGACGAGATCAGCCGAGCTAAGCGCGCTGTTGTCGTGCTCACGGAAGCGTTCGCGGCTGCGAACGGCGGCAAGCAAGCACCCCTCGCGCTGCGTGAGGACGTGCAGGCTCTCATGGGCCTGATCCGCAAGATTGAGAAGCTGTAAGGGAAAAGCCCCGCGATGAGCATGAACCGGGAAACATTCGTTTTTGGCTACGATACGCCGGACCAGCGCGATCAAATGGCTATCCAAAATGGGGAGGAGTGGTTTTTGAAGCACGAACCACACGTACGAAACGTCGTGCTCTGCCGGTCTCGCTCAGCATCACACATCGAGCCGACAGGAAGCGACAAGGAAAGACCGGAGCTTTGGAAGGATATTCACTGGTTGTGGTTCTTCATGAAAACTGGCCGACTCTCGGACTGAAAAGTACGACTTAGTCAATACTGGTTGTCTTGCGATTGTGAGAGTGCATTGGCACCGTAGGCAGCAGGCGGAACCCATCCGTACTTCTTCAGTATCTCAATTATGCTGTCGTCGAAGACAACATAGTTGCTAGTCCCGTCGCCAGCATTACGGCTCATTTGGTCTAGGTAGCGTATGCCGGGGATGCCTGCTTCGCGGAGTTGCTTCGGGCTATTTTGGAAATGCAAATATTGCATCAGGTCGGCAACTTGCCTATTCTCTAGGGGGGAGCTGAACTCTGCAATTCGTTCTGGTGTAGGCTCAAAGATGCTACCTCCAGCCTTCAACCGCTCAACTTGTGCGGTCTGTTGGTTTACAAGGTCTTGCCACGCCGTGCTGTTTTGAAATGCGCTCTAGCGCGTGCTAGTCTTGCCTCTGGGCTCATATCTAGAGCGCTAGCAAGCGCTGTTGCTCCTGCTTCCTTTGAAGCATTAGCGGCAAGCATTCTGACGATCTGATCTTCATAAGGTATGTCTTGAGTTTCCCAGGGGGGAGAGGCTTTGCGTTGTTCGGGGGTGTAGTTCATGCGGGTTTGGACGTTGCGGGCTTCTGTCTCGCCGGCAAGGCGCTTGTAGAGACCTAGGGCAATGTCTGTATCTGGCGCGTCTCCTGCTCCAGTTCCGACACCTGACCACCCCGTATTGTCTTCAGGAACTGCGCCTATGCGTGCGCGTTCTGCGGCTATTTCGTCGGGCGTAAACATGCCTCGATTGCCGCCACGCGCAAAGCCTTCATCACCCTGAATGGCATGTTGCACCTCGTGCAGCCCGACCGATCTTGCCTCTGGTTCAGTGCGTCCCCTAACATATGCCGTCCGGCTGTCGCGGCTCCACGCACCGCTCCCGTCGTCTAGCGTCTTCATTAATCGCATGTCTGCGTCTGCAATATCAGGGTAGGCATCCCACAGATACGGGTGCTCAATACCGCCACCGATAGAAGACTCTTGCGTTATGCCCGCCGTATCGTTGGCGCGGTTCCAGTTCCAGTCAGAGAGCTTTGCCCCGCTATCATCTATCTCAAACCGCCATTTCTGATCAGGCCCCTGAAACCATCCCGTATTATCCCAAATAGCGCGACGGTCTGCCCCTTGTGTTGCCATCTGCTCAGCACGGGCTAGGGCTTCGTGATCTGCTGTCTTGGCCAATCGACCGGCGAACATGCCAACGCCGCCAGCGGGCCTAGCAGCAATCCCACCGCCGCCCATGGTCAACCCCGCAGCTATGTTCGCATTGCGGCGCATGTCGTCTTCAGACATACCATTATGGTAGGCGTTGCCGAATGAGTTGATGGCGTCCCAGCTTTCCGAGAGGATCGGAGGGACCTGCCAATTCGACGCGTTGGGATCTGTGATCGGATGCTCATTCCCCTTGTACGGGTTCACGCCGTCTAACAGCGCATTACCAAACCTCATCGGGGCCGTGGCCACACCGTAGGCAAGCTCTCCCCAGCTTTGCGGGGCGGCTAGCTGTGAGGCCGGCGCAATGATGTTTCCCCAATCGTCTAGGCCGTTTCCGATTTCGTCAATGCGCGTGACGCTCGCCGCGTCAATCGGGGCGTAGGGATTGCGATATAGGCGGGAAAGAGCGTTTTCAGCCATAGGGCTCTCACATGCTGTAAAGCAGATGCACGATCACGGGGCTTGCCGAATATCCAAGGTGCGATGCGACCCGGATCGCACCAGCAAAGAACACCGCACAACCAAAGGCGAGAAACACCGGCATCAATGACCCATGGCTTTTAAGGCGTTCGCCACGGCTTCGGGCAATACCAGGCCTAGCAGGCCACAGAGCCAAAGGATCAGGCCCGGAATATACTGCAACAGGCCCTTGAGTTCTCCGCTGCTCAATGGGTGGTGCGTCTCCAAATGATCTTCGATCCGGTCTACCCGCCATTCGAGCGCCTTTGGATGATCCCGGGCGAAGTCCGGGAGCGGCGGGAAATGCTTGTGATCTGGCATTCATTGTAGTCCTAGCTCCATTGAGCATTTAGGACGCGCTACAGGGTTTAAGATTTGCATATGGCGTCATACGCCTTGTTGTGTTCAACGGCCTGACGCTGTGTCTTAGTCGTGTCCTGCTTGCTCCAACCGATTGGCTTGAAGCTCTTGCACCCGCTGTCAATCGCGGCGGTAATTGTCGAACAGCCCGCTGTCAGGGATGTCGTCAACAGAGCGACGGGCAGCATCAGCTTTCTTGACGTTTTCATTGGTGGCCTTCTCTATCTTGGCGACCACCTTCTGTGCTCCGATGGTGCGCTGGTGAGCGTTATTTGCAATGAACGCAAGTACCAACGCAGAAACAAGAATGAGGCCACCAGCAACGCGGGGCCATGCGGCTATGAGTGCGAGGATTGGCATGTCATGCAGCCTTTTTTCTTTTCAGATGCAACCACGCATCGCGCGTCCACCGCGCATCAGCAAGCGCGTTGTGTTCGCCCTTGCCGTGCTGTGGAAGAGGGATGTCTTCTGCAAGTTGTTTTAGATCTCGGCAGAACATGGGCCATCCACTTGGTAGGTCCATCATCGTTCCGAATAACTGGCATAGAGCAACCCAGTCGTAATCTGCATAGTAGGCCCAGATTTCTGGTTTCTCTCCGCAGAACTCAGTTATCAGCTTAGCTGCCACCGACCGGCTGTAAACGGGCTCCCCCGTTAGGTGAACAATAACGTTATCTTTCACCCACTGGCTTGCGCGCCGATGGTCAACGTCGAACTCGCAATAGAATTCTCGCCCGTCTTCCGCAACGATGCCGATGCTCAATAGATCAATCGTGCGCCCGTCTTCGATGAATTCAGTGTCAAACCAAAACTTCATTTTTGTCCCTCATGCAGTTTTTCGCTTTGCGAACCACGGCAAAGCAACTGCAATCAGTATACCACAAATCACGATCATTCCGGGTGTCGTGCTGGCAACTTTAAGCAAGGTTTCCGCAGCATTTTGCCATCCCGTGACGGCTTCAATCGCTTCTTTCGGCGGAGCGGGGATGGATGGGAGAGACGGGGCCGCTTGCGCTATCGCACCGCCAGCACCAACAGCAGCGCCAACCTTCGCTGCAACGGGGACTTGCTTCTCATCCGCCTTTTTGAAGCTTTCCGGCTCTGTCGGCTGCGGCTCCGGCTTCACTTCGACGGGCGGCGCTCCAAGCTGAATGGACGGGTCAAGAGCCATCAGAGTTTTAAGCAAAGGCATTGCGCCGCTCTGCTCACTGACAGCGGCCGTGCTCCATTTGCCATCAGCCACATATTTGCCGCGTGCGTAGTGTGTAGTCCCAGACCATAGGTAGGGCGTCAAAACCTCCTTGTGATAGTTGCGATAGCCACAGCCGTTGTAACGCTCAAGTTCGAAGGAAATCCGCTCAATGGACCAGTCCTTGATGCTCTGCATGTTCTTCATCATGAGCGCGTCACATGCGCTGTCTTCCCACTTGAAAGGCGCGTTGCCATTTGCGGGGCGGCGCGCCGGGACGCAGACCGTCCGCGCGGACAGCGGGTCTCCATTGTGAAGGTGAGTCCCCCACTTGCACCCGCCTTCCATTTGATGGATCAGCCCGACCACGAACCACGGCACGCCGGTCAGTTCTGAAACGGTCTGATACCGCTCCTTTCCCTGCATGATCTTCTGAGCCGATGCCTCAAGAGCACCCTTGAAAGACGAACGCACAACCATGCTTTCCCAGAGGCGCGTGTACTCGTCCTTTAGGGTTTCGTATCTCATGAGCCACCCCCCAGCGTCTTGATCGCTGCCTCTTCGTTGGCTGCGATCCGCTGCGAAAGAAGCGCGTTGCTGGCAGACAGTGCCGCAAGCTGCTTCTGCAAATCCTCAAGTTCTGCCTTAGACGCCACAGGCTCAAGCGGGCCTTCGCTTTCATCCCGAGGCAAGGAGGCCTTCTCAATCGCCGCGCGCCGGTCTGCTTCCGCCTTCACCGAGGCCCGCTTGGCGGCTTCTGCGGCTTCCCGCTCACGGCGCACCTGCTCATCACGGGCTTGCGTGTAGGGCTCCAGAATCCAGCCGAACGCCGCATTGAAATGCGCTTCATCGATCGGCATGTCGCCGGGCCTGATATTGGGACGCATCGCGTTGCTGGTCACAATGGTGCGGTATTCGACATGACCCTGCTTGCTGTCCGTGTTGTACTGGACGGCGGCGACGTCATCCCACTTTGTTGACGGGTCGCCATCGAACACGCTCCAGTCCACATCAGGCAGCGGAACGGCCACGCCGTCGCATATGACCGTCTTGTCCTCGACTACGATTGTGATTTGCATGTCTGTGCCTCGATGAGTTTGGCTTCGTCGGCTTTCGCCAGTTCTTTCTTTCTGACTTCAGGATCAAAGATCATATTGCGCAGATTAAGCGTATCGGCGCGGCCCTGGTGCGCGTTCTTGGCGGCTTCCATTGCAAACAGCCACGCATAAGAAAAGGCGCAGCCCCACTCGCTGACTGGCTGTCCTGTCTGCGGGTGATGGCCCTCGATGTGGGTCCAGTTCTCACACGTCCCTGCGCTAACGAGAGATCGGCAATCCTTAGAAAACCCGGTAAAAGGGCACTTCTTGCCTTTAGGTGCGAGAGCAAATGTCATGCTTTCTGACCTATGTTTACGCTTGCGTATTTCAAAGCGCAGTTAAAGGCGTTCATCGTCAGTGAGTGATTGTGGGATGTTCCGCTTCCTACAGATGTGGTAGTGGCTGGATTACCCGCCGTCGTGGCATCACGTGCAGTGCCATACCCTGCGCCTGCGTCGAATGTCCCATCGTCCTGTCGCATAGGAACATCGTGATCATGCGCCGCCGTTTTTGAGATGCTTGGCGTGTCGCTGCCTATCGTTCCCGTCAACGTCTGCGATGTGAACAGCGTATCAAACGCCACAGAGCCGCCAGTGCCAGGCGTGCCGGTCGTAAATCTCAAGCCGACATTGTTATAGGCGCTTGCGGTTTCCAGCGTCCATCCTGTGGGCGGGGCGGATTGGAACACAACACGAGCACCAGCCGAGAAAATATATCCAGCCGTGCGCCATTCGCCTAAGAGATCTGCTGTTAGATCATCCCAATCAATATACCGATTGCCCGCCGCTGCCGCGTTGAAGTAGCCGATCTTGTCGCCACTCGTCAGGCTCGTTGTCGAGGCAAGCGCGTTGGGGTTGCGCATATAGCGCACGTCGGCGGCGTCTTGCGTTAGGAAGCTCTCGCCGCTTCCCGTCGTTGAGATAACAGCGCCCTTGACGTTATCGTGTTCGGCAATGGTGACGGCGTTGGACGTGATCGTAATCTTATAAGCATCAGTGTTTGTATAAACGAGCGTCTTCGTACTGGAACCCGATGATGTTACAGGGTAGCCTGCCGAGTCCGTGTAGACCGTTGCGCCAAGCTGCGTGGTCAGCTCAGAATCAGCGTAGACGATTTTTTCGGTTGTGGTTCCGGCCTCGAAGAAATAGATAGCACAGCCTGAATATGGCGTGCCTGTTTCATCCACGAGGCGTTGACCGGGACTGAAGACGGCTGTTGCGTTAGCCATGTGATCGCGTTCCTTTGCAGGGGCATAACGTGAGCGACCCGGAACGCTACAAGGGCCTATTCGTTTTCGTGTTCACAGCACTCGTGATGAGCGCAATCTGGGTCTTTCTAGCGTGGGTCAGAGCATCCGGCCGATGGGAGTTCTTTGCTGTCTACGCGGTCGGAATAGCATTCCTCGTCGGGCGTTTTTGGAGCTATCGGCCGGACTGATCGTAGGCCCTCCCTGCTCCTGTCACCGCTGGCGTGAGGTTGGGACGCACAGGCTTTACGGCTTGACTGACGGCGGAACGCGCCGCCGCGTTGTTCCAAGCGTTGCCTATGCCGGTATAATTCAGGGTTGCCATTGCGGGCTTCCCCAGACCGAACGACTCAAGCAGCTTCAGAAGTCCGTCCTTCATGAATGACGCCGCCGTGTAACCAGAACCCGACGCATTCGGGGGCTTGTAGGCAATAGTCTGCACAGCGCGAAGGAAGGCTCTTATTTCAGTCTGCTCCTGTGTCGTGTAGAGCGTCTGAATAACAGCGTCTTTGCCCTGCATTGCAGCTTTCAAATTGCTGACGATGGCCTGCGGCCCGAGCATGTCGCCGCCCTTGTTGGTGACAAGCCGGGACCAATAGGCAAAGCGAATATCGTTCCAAGCCTGCTTTCCGGTTTCAGGAGCAAACTTGTCCAAAGCTAGTTTTATGTTGCGAAGCGCGCCCACTGCGCCAGATTGCGGCGTGCTCGATCCATGCGAGCCAAACAGCGCTTGAATGACGCTTTCGCCGCTGTCCGTCTTTGACGGGTCTAGGATCTTTGCCAATCGAGCGCCAGCGGGTGAAACCGTCCCATCCGCCGCGCGTGGGGAGAAAATTTCGCGCACTTCTCGCGTAAACCCGCGCGCCTCGGCAAGTTTCAAGGCTGCAGCCGGCTCACCCTTCAAAAGCTGCTTTCCGGCAGCATCACCAATCCACTCGTTGAACCCATTGTAAATGGCTTCTGCCGCCGATTTATCCGAACCAGCTTCCGCAGCTTGATAGTACCCAAGCAGTGTGCGGCGCATTTGATCAACGTTGCGCGTTGGGTTATTCGTGACCCAACCAGCCGCCTTTTCAGGTGCTTCGCCTGCAATGATGCGGTCCACTTCCTTGGCCATGGCTGCGGCCTTTGGAGTGACGGTCTCGTTGATATGTAGACCGCCTAGGCTCTTATTCAGAGTATCGGGAAGGCTTTGCAAAGCGTCGTCCGTTGCTTCCAGGCCCGTGGCACCCTTCCATGCCTCACGCTCCGCGCTCCGCGCCGCTTCACGCGCCCCGGTCACGCCTTGCTGAATAGAACCGCCAATATCATCGGGCATCGGGGCTACACCGTAAGCGCGATCTGGGTTGATCTTTCCCGCCACACTGCGCGCGTTTGGATTTGACATATCGCCAAGGGCCGCGCTCTTGACGGCATCAGCTTGCCTCTTGTCGAATCCCAGCATCGTGTCTTGTGCCGGCTCGCCATATATGCGCCTTCGCATCCCCTCTTCTTGCGTCAGAAGGTAGGGATCTTTGGTCACTTGCCCCCGAGTGGCAGGGATCCCGAACCGCTCTGAACCCGCGCGCACTGCGGCTTCTGCCGGGTCCTTGGTTTCAGCAAACGTCTTGGCAAAGCTCTGTGCAAAGTCCGGCGTCACGTCGGCCGGATCAACGCCAGCGCGCTTCGCCGCCTCCAGCCCCTTCGATGTCAACATGCCGGTCTGCTTATCGACAAGCCCAGGAATGGTCACGAACCTGCGCCACAGGTTGCCCGCAGCCGCGCTCGCAACAGGCCCCGCCGCTCCAAGACCCGTCATGACAGCAGCCTTGCCCAGATCAGGGGATTGTTTCGATCCTTGCACCATATTGGCCACGTCCCCCGCGACACTCGTCAGGCCAGACCCGCCGCCCTGCAATACAGCTTGAGCACCGATACCAGCCGCAGGCGCAGCCGCCCCGATGCCAAGCCCAGCCGCCGCATAGGGCAATGCGCCATAGACGCCGCGCGCAATGTCCTGAGTATCAAGGCCAGGCCTGTTGACGTAGCCGCGCTGCTCCTGCCCATTCGGGCCGCGCGTCACCATCACGTCGTAACCGTTCGCGTCTTTCTCACGCCGGACAAATCGATCACCTAGGTTCTTGGCAATGATGTTGCCCATCGCCGCGTCTGACGCGCCGCCAAGGGCTGCGTTGGCCGTGACGTTGCCAAGTTCTCCCTTGAACTGGTCAAAGACCGTGCCCGTACCGGCTTCCTGTGGGTCCTGGCGGCCCGCAACCGCGTTATAGGCCCACTCCCCCCAACCTTCCTGTTTGGGCGCTGCCCCGGCTGCTACAGGCGTTTGCGGAGGCCCACCCAGAACATCGTCAGACCATTTACGGGCGGGCGCTTGAGGTGCAACCTGAACTTGGGGAGCGGCTTGTTGCGGCTGCTGCTGCGCTGCTGCGCCTGGCCTGCGAGGCCTTGAATTCAGCCATTGATAAAGCTCATCCGTCGTCATTTTATGGTCGCTGTCGCCAGTCAGAACGATATCAGCCCAGCCCATCAGATCCCGAACTCCTGTTTGATCATCTTGCGGGTTTCGCGCTGAATGGCCATCGGGTCTGCCTTCGGGTTGGCGCTGCGCAACTGCTCTTCAATCTGCGCCCCTCGCTGGTCAATCATGCCCTCAATCGACTCCATGGGGATAACGCCGGATAGCTTGTCCTGCTTCGCCATGACGGACAGCGTATTTTCGTCGTATCCCTTGTTTCTGAGGTAGACGAAGCGAGCAACCGCGAGCTTGGTTGCGCGAATGGAGTTTTTCATTTTTGCTTCGAACTGGCGCGGGCTGTCTTTCGTCGGGTCCGGCATACCCTGGCGAATGCGGCCCTCTTCTTGGATGCCCATGGCCGCGCCGGTAATCTGCTTGATATATTCGGAAAGGTTGTTCATCGCGTCCTGGCGGAACGCGGTGTACTCTTCCAGCTTCTTGGCCTCTTCGGGCGGGATGCTCTGGCGCAACCCTTCGAAGCTGTCCAGCCACGAGTTGCCGTACATCTTGGCTTTGGTCTCGTAGGTCAGGTATTCCGGCTTGAACTTCGCTTGGATGCCGTCAAGGCGCGCCGCTAAGTCCACCATGCCGATGGCTTTTTCATCAAGAGCGCCCATCGCAGGCTTGCTCAACCCAGACTGAGCAGGTGCGCCGATGCTATCAAGCAGCGCCTTGCCCGCCGTCGCGAACTTCGGGCTCAAGAGCATGACGCCGGCCAGTTCGTTGGCATCAGCCTTGCTCATCTTGCCCCAAGGGGTGTCAACCTGATCGGGCTGTTGCGGCTGTGCAAGAGCGGCCTGTGGGGCCTCGTCAGAAATGAGTTGCAGATTGGGGTTGGCCTGCTGCGGTGCAGGAGCGTTAAAAGACTGCGGACGGATGGCCTCGCCTTGTGATGGCATAGCAGGCTGCGCCGGGGCGCTTCCGCCGCCAAGCTTGCGCATGATAAAGGCCTCTACCGGATCATCGCCCTTGCGGTTGAGCGCACCAATCTCAGCCCGCGTCTTCTGCATATCAAGCTGCATCATTTGCTGCTTGGTCTGGTCGATAAACTTCCCGTAATGCGCGGCAGCAAGTTGCGGCCCCGTGATCGGGTCAAGCTCTTCCGGGGTGTGGTCGCCATCCCCGTATTGCTTGAGAAACTGGCTATGCGCCATGGCGCGCGCCTGCCCCGGCTGCATATTGAGGATGGCGTTGGCCATGCCACCCGCCTTCTCGTAGTCCTGCTGAGACCACTGCCGCTGCATGTTCTGCCGCTGCATGGAATGGCTTTGCTTGTCCATATCTAGGCGCTGCTGATCCATGCCCATCTGTTGCTGGGCAAGCGCGTTTTTCTGATAGCTTTGCAGTGCGTTTGAGACTGGCGAGAAGTCAAGCAGCGCGTTGCCGATGTTGTAACCGGGAAGCTGGGGCATGAGTTACCTCTTGAAGGCAGAGTAAGCGTTGATGCCAGCCCCCAAGAGGCCCATCAGGTTGTTGCCGAGAATGCCGCGCGACTGCGCCCGAGCGTTGCCGTAGTTGATCCGATTGCCCGCCCGCGTTGCCGCAAGGTCTGTATTGAGACCGGCTTGGCCTTGCCCATACTGCCATCCCAAGTTCGCGCGCTGGCCACTGATGTTCGCCAGATCGGACCCCTGCTGAGCGTACATATTCGCCGTGTCTTTGCCCTGCTGAGCGTAGAGCCCGCCGATTTGACCCGCTGCCTGCAAGCCCTGCCCTGACACGCCGGAAAGATGCCCGAGATAGTTGTTATAATCGTCTGCGCCGCGCCTCATGCTCTCCTGAGCCACAGCCGCCGCGGCCGTGCCGCTGCCGCTCATGCCGCGCGCGTTCATCTGCTGCATTATGGCCCGAGTCGCAAAGTCGTTGTTGGCCTGCATGAACGGGTTGGCTTTATACCCCCGCATAAACTGCGCCTGTTGCGCTGCGCCGTTGAGGCCGAGCGCATTGCCGTACATCGTATTGGCCTGCGTACCGGACTGATACCAAGGCTGGTACGTCTCAACGGCTTGGTTGACGCCCTTGCCGAGCGCACTTAGCGCATTGCCATAGCCCTGATTGATGTTTCCGGTTGCCGTGTCATAGGCAGAGTTTGCGCCGTTGTAGCCAGATGTCAGGTTCCCTTGCGCCTGGCCATATCCCTGATTGAGAATATCGGTGCTCTCATTGTAGGCCTTGCGAATATCCTTGCGCTGGCTGGACCCCGTGAGTGAGCCTAGAAACCCCATGATTTCCCCCTTATCTAAAGCTCGCCGCGCACATCGTTGCGCCCGCGCTGGTCGTTGTCGCGCGAACCGTCAAAGGCGTAGCCCCGCTGGATGACGCAACCGAAGCGCCCGATGTCCAAACGCCGCTGATCTTGTCATAGTCTTCCGTAAATCCCGTCCACGTCGAAGCGGCCGGCGTGATGCCCATGCCACACGCAACGCCACCCGGTGACACGTCAAGGTCAAGGGTAATCGTCGTACCCGATGACGGGGCAACAGACGTATCAACCGGCGTCGTACTGGTTAAGTCGTAGGCAGACCAGACCCCAATCCAACAGCCCTTGGCCGTGCCCGTGTTAACCGTGATCGTCGCGGTCGTGCCGGATGCCACAGACGCGGTGAAAATCATGGCTTCCGTCTCGTCCGCCGTGCCGCCCGTGGATCGCGTATGCACCGCGCTTGTCCCGGCGACACCCGCGATTGTGCATGTCGCGGTGTTTGGCGTGGCGTTGACATAGAACACCCCAACAATCACGAGGCGGGTTGCCGATGCCGTGCCGATGTTGACCCCGCTAAACGTCCAGCTTGTGTTGGTGGCCGGAGCCGTGAAGCTGTAGTCATCATCCGTATAAACAATGCTGGCGGCACCTGACCCGCTAATGACCATGCACATAGGCACTAGGTGATCGTCCGCGTAAACGCGGCGGTGATTTGCAGCATGTTAATGCTGGACGTGCCGCTCACCGTAAAAACGAGATCATCATTCACGGCGTAGCTGTTTCCCGTCGTCACCGTAACCTTCGTCTTGGTTGTCGTAACGCTGCTCGTCGCTACCGTCGTGGAGTTCTTTTTGGTCGTGAGCGTGCACGTTCCCGCGCCAGACCGCGTCGTCACCGAATTGAGCGTGAACGCGAACGGCACGTCAAGAAATGGGTAATCGCGATTGGTTGGCGCTTCGATGATGATTAGAAACGCATCCGTATAGCTGAGGTCGCTAAAGTCAGGAACCGCGCCAGCGCCTTGGCTGATGAGCACCTGTCCGGCTGAGCCGGGAGAAATGTTGAGCAGATCGTCAGTCCCATTTCCGGCAATCAACTGATTGGCGTTGAAGCTGGCCTTTCCCGTTCCGCCGCTCTCAACCGGCAGAACGCCCGTCACGTCGGTTTCAAGATCCGTTGCGGTTCCTGCATCCTGCGTGAGCTTGTTTGCCCGAGAGGCAATCTGCTGGAGCGCCTGATACCACGGCTTGTTGACCACGCCGCCAGTCCCGAGGAACGGCATGGACGACACGGGCAAGTTGACGTTACTCATAGGATATGGACCCACACCGACGTGGGGTCAGTCGTCACCCATGACCCACCACTCAGCGAATAAAACTGCACCGTAACGGCCGACGTTGATCGCGCCGTCACGGCATAGGTTAGCGGGTCCGCCGATGTCCCGCCGGCAAACACATGGCTGTTCACACCGCTCTTGGCGTATCCATTCGGAAGATTGTAGGTGCCCGGCGCAAGCTGAACCGTCGTATATCCAGCCGCAATCATCGCGTCCAGGCCATCGGCAATGTCCGAAGCGCCCGCGCGCACGCCGTAATAGTACGCGGGTAGGAAGAACTGCGATAAATAGTTCTTGATCGTGGCAAGGCTAAATGTCGATGGCAGATCCGCGATATTCGACGCGGCTCCGAACATGAGCGAGCTATCGCTCACGGATGAAAGGGGGGATGATGTCTTGAGGTCGTAGGCCATGAGGTCTCGCTATTTGGAAAGCTGGTCTACATCGGCATAGACGCCAGAAATTGCGCGGGCGACGGACGCAGAACACGAGATTTTAACGGCGCAGCCGGTTGGGCCGAACGAGCCAAAGCGGTAGGTTTTCAAGCGCCGGATATGCTGACCCGTGTCGCCCAACTCGATGAGCCGGGCTGCGCCGAACGTCTTGCCGCCATCCGTCGATGTCGAGACCATCAGCAGCGGGTGCGCGTCGGGATCGTTACCAACCCCCGGAACCGCGTCGATATAAATTGCGTTGAGCCTGATCCCATAGGGCGCTGAGTGCAAGATTGGCAGCACCATATCCGTGATGATCGGATCGCCACCCTCAGAGAACACGCTGGCGCGGACCTGATAAATCCGCCCATCTTCGTAGTCCCCAATCAGGGACATGCCGCGCCAAGAAACGGCATTGAAACCGCGCCAGTTCGTGCGCTTGTAGGACTGCATTTCATGCCATTTGCCCGTACGCAGATTATAGACCCACGTCCAGGTGCCGCACGTCCATGCGAGGAACGCGTGCCCGGTCTCCTGATCGGTCCACCCGAACCCGTAAATCGTGGTCGTTGCTGTGCCAATCGCACGCTCAACAGTGTGGGTTGAGATGCGCTGGCCCGAGTAGCCGTCCTGCAATCTCACCGTGCCGTCGTTGGCAATCCAAGATACAGCGCGGTCAAGCTGGACGATGGTTTTAGCACCAGCGCAGCCGAGATTGATCGACGCGATAGGGACGAACGGAAAGTTGCCGGACCCATCCGGGCTGTTGTTCCACCATTCAACAGAGCGCTCACCAAATACCATGGCGTCACGTTCGGCGCCCAAGACGAACAGCGTGTTGTCAGGCTGGCGCTGAGCCCGCCCAAAATCGAGCGCTGAATACGTCGTACCGTCGTCCTCACCTGAGATCCACACACGGTCGAATGTGGTCGGGACCAGGAAATAGCCGTCCAGAGTCGATACCGATGTTGGAGGCGGCAAATCCGGGTCCGTCACAGCCGCAATGCTGGTGCCCGTGATAATCCTCATGGTGCCGTCAGACACAACGGCGACTTCTGGCGTAGGAGACCGGCGGTTGCGCGCCAGATACACATCACCGTCCCCGGGAAGCGTGGCGACGACGGTTTGCACGCCAAGGGCGCTGATCGCCGTGATCTTGCGGCCGGCCACCACATAGAGATAGTCGTCCGTCGCGAGCATGGCGCGCACGCCAGCAGGCCCGGTCAACGTGCCTGATGCCTGCACCGTCGCCCAAAGGTCAAGGCCGGACGGCGCGTAGCTGGTCCAGGACGCCTTGGCATCGCTGCCCGTGGGCTCAGCGTAGCAGTTGAGCAGACGGGCGCTGCCTTCGATCTTGTAGCGGCTGTGCTCTGAGGAGGTTGGGACAGTCAGCGGGACAAGCGCCATCAGAATTGATCGACCATCACAGGGGTACCATTCGATTTTTTCTGCGTGTGGCGGCGGATGCGGCGCATGTAGGCCATGCGAGCCGCTTCGATGTTCTCAGCCAATGATGGCACTCCAAACGCCGTCCCTACACTGAGGCCAACGAACTGCAGAAGTGGCTCATAAATGACGGCTGGAATTGCGTCGTCCTCCCAGAATGCCATGCTCTGGTCGTCCATTTCCGCAAGGATCGCTTCGTAACGCTCATTGACATACGCCACGTCCGCTGCTGGCGCAGATGCTTGGGCATCAACGAGGCCAAGGTGCCTTAGCACAGCCGTAGCAAATTGCGTTCTAGTTCTGGTCGTCGCCATTGGCTTCAGCCTCAACCATCACGGTTTTGCGCGGGCGTCCGCCCTTGTTCTTCACAGGATCAATCGACTCACCTTCGACGGCTTCAAAAAGCACGCTATTTGTCAGCTTTCCGATTGCGTGCGCGTCTTCAACGTCGTGCTGCGTTCCAGGCGCCCACTTGAGCCCGAACCATTCCGTCATTTCTTCACCAACGTAGCGAAACTTCATTGCGTCTCACCCATAAGGAAAGAGGGGGCAGACCATCCCGCCCCCTCAGTTTTGCGTTAGGCTGCGACCAGCGCCGTGGTTGAGAATTCTTCATCCACGAAGCCGCTGAGCAGAACCTTGATCGTACCAGCAACCGGCGTTGTCGCCGCCGTCTGGATATAGGCCTTGATCAAGGTGGTTGCCGTGTACTTGTAGAGGAAGCCTGCCGTATCGATAGCAACGGACGTGCCGGCAGCCTGGCCAGTGGTGATGGCTGCCATCAAGCGATTTTCATCGTCATCGTCGCCAACATCCCACGCGAGCGTGGTGCCGCTGTCCATGTCCGTCGCATTGAACGTGATTGCCGTAGGAACAAAGCCCTTCGGCACCCAGAACAGGCCAACTTCATCGTTGGCGTTGTCGAGCATGGCAGTCGTCACGGCCACGATGGCAACAAGTTCAATGCGCTGGCGCGCAACGCCGGGGCCGAACTTTTTGCCATAAGCGGCAGACTGAGAAGTTGCGTAAATAGCCATTGTTCTAGATCCCTCTCAGTTAGGCCACAGCGGCGTGATAGACGGTGACAATGCCAACGTCCTTGCCGTTATTGGGTCCGTTGACGTTGTTCTGCCAGCGCAGCTTATCGATGCCGTGAGCAAACTCGATGCCAACACCGTCAACGAAGCCATAATCGTCTTCGGCTTTCGTGGTGGGCATAGCCATCTGCTTGTTGACATAGCCAAGAGACTGAGCGCCGCACAGGAACGAAGCACCGCAAACAATGGTGCCATTCGAGAAGGTCGTTTCAGGGTTGGCCGTCGTGCCAACGCGCGGCTGGTAGAATTCAGGAATCTCGCGGAAAATGATGCCGTCATAGATAAGATCGCCGTCCTGAAACAGCGGGTTGTTATCCATGCCGGAACCCTCACGCGAGCGCGCGTCACGGTTAGCTGCGATCATGGCGCTATCAGCCTTGAGGTCGCGGAATCCAAGCGGATGGCAGAACATGACGAAGTATTCGCGACCACCCGTCCCCGTTTTGAAAGGACGGATCATTGGGCGGGCCTGACGCGCCATGAAGCGAGCCAGCGAGGCCATTGACGTAGACAGCTTGTCAGACGTGTTATCGATAGCAGTCAGGCCGGTTGCGTGCGTGGCCGAATAGTTGGCCTGCGTCACACCGAACAGAATGCGATCAACGTTATTGGCGGCAAACGTGTTGCGCGTTGCTGCACTCGCGTCCGAGAACTTCGTGCCGTCGCTCATCTTATGGAAGCTGTCGATGATCTGGTACTTGATCTTCTCGGCAGACCATTCCTTGAGACGCGGGCGCGCCGCCGTCATGAAGTCAATGAAAGACTTCTTGCGTTCCTTCTTGGTCGCGGTCACCGCGTTGCGGTAGTATTCCCAGTAGATGTCCTGGTAATACTGATCAAGCTGCTCTTCAGCACCTGACAGCGACGTATTGCCGGATACGCCATCGCCCTGCAGGCGGCCCATCAGCGGAATGCGGATGTTATAGCCCGAGGTTTCTAGGTCGTTCACGACATGGATAATATCCATTTCGCTGTCGCCCATGTACGGTTCAAATCCGCTGTCGCGGATGTATTCGCCGATGAACCGGGGGCGCCATTTGGTCAGGTCCAGGCCTGACAGCACACTCGTAGTTGCCATGTGTTATATCTCTCTCGTGATCAATGTTTGGGACCACGAAGCGCCAGCTATCGCCGCCTTCTCGCACTTGAGAAAACGTCTGCTGCTATTGCTCCGTCACTAACGGGTGGCGTTCCTTGAGAACCTGTTGCCGTGGCGTCTGCAAGGCTCGTGGGGAATCGCTGTTGCGGCTTTGAACTCGCTGGGGCCTTTAGTTCTTCGAGAACCTTTGCCCTGATGCGCTCCTCAACCTGCTTTTCGTAGGCCTCGGGATCAGGTCCGATCTTTTGCAAAGCAGTTGCCTGCTTGTGCCAGTTGATCAAAGCCCCGTAAGGATCACGCATTTGCATGAAACGGGGGCCTAGGTTCTGAGAGATCGCCGCCTGGAGGGCAGAATTCACAGTCTCGTCGCCCCACTTATCGCGTGCCCGAAGTTCGGACATGTTGGCGCGTTCGTGGGCCAATTGCTCTGCAAACGTTGCCTGGATATGCTTCTGCCACCCCTCTGGGTCGGTAAAAGCATCAGGCGGTGGCTGTGGCGGGTTTTGGGCCACTTGTATCCTGCGTTCCATGTCCGCGAGTTGCGCCTGATAACGGCGGGCGTTCTCTTCGGCTTGGGTGCGCAAGCGAGCCTCTTCCTCGCGGGCCTTCTGCGCCTCTTGGCGCTTTTCCCGTTCGGATTGTAGCTCTGTGAGTGGAACGAGACGGCCAGTTGAGGGGTCGCGGTATCCTTTGAGCGGGTCACGGCCCTTTGGTTCTTCAGGCTGCTCCTTGTCCAGTTCTGCAGTTTCCTGCGGCTCTGGGAGTGGCGCTGCCTTCTCAACCTCAGGCTCTGACTTAGGAGCGGCGGAATCTGCTCCCCTGTCGCGGCTCGAAGAAAACACATCCTTCAATAGATCGGCGTCTGCCGACGTGTCTGTCGTCATGTTCTAGCTCCCGCTATGTCGTCGCAAGGTCACGAAAAACATCCCGTTTAACGCCTGGATGAGCGGCGAAAATCGCTCGATAACGCGCGAGCGGCGCGAGGTACGCGGTAGGCCTACTCTTCGTCTTTCACGTAGTCGGTGAACTTTCCAAGGTCGCCGTCTTTGCCAACTACCTTGACGTATTGGTTTTCCAGCACAGGGGCGGCCTTAGCCAGTCCACCCAATGCTGAAAATGCCCCTCTGCTCTTGCAGAACTCGAAAAGCTTCATCGCCTTGGCTGTATCGCCGCCGGCAAGCTTCAGACATTCCAGACGTAGAATTTCATCATCCATGTAAGACGCCTCCAATGCGCGTGGCTTCGATGCATATCTCATAAGCATCAACACGCCATGTCGGGGTGTCTTGCTTAGGCATGACAACTTCTCGCGTATCATCATAGATGATGTCGCCAAAAGGCATGCTGCGAACGACCAGAACAGCCAGACGCTCCGCTGGGAGACGCGAAAGCGTGTAAATCGCTTGAGATTTTGTCACTGCATACCCAGCGGATTTTGGCGCACTGGCAACCCGCCCGGCATGGGCATCATTTCAGGCGGCATTTGACCGCCCATCATGTCATCGGGCTCAGGCGCGTGCATCATGTCGTCTGGCTCTTGCCCATGCCGGCCGTTCGGCTCCGGCTGCTCTTGTTGCGGGGGCGGCATACTGATGGCCTGCTGCTCAAGCGTCGGCATCCCATACATAAGCGGGAATGCCTGCATTGCAGAGAACGCCATGCCAATGTCGGGCTGAGCAGGAGGCGGCCCCATTGGGTTGCCAAACTCGTCTGTCTGTTGCTGCTGTGGCGTGAAGGCGCCTGCAAGCTTGGATAGCGTATCCGCGCGCTTGTTCTCGACTTCGGCCACGGCCTTGTCGATGTTGGCGGCCGCGAGCGCCTCTTCCAGCTTTGCCATGCGCTTCTGCATTTCGATCAGTGCCGGGTCTCCAGCCGATGCCTCATCAATGAGCTTAAATAACTTGTCCTTGTTGGGCGCGTTTGAAAGTTCAATGAGCACCTTAGGTGGCACTGCCGGGTTGGCGCCAATCTGCGAGAGCGTCTGAAGTAGCTCTTCGTTCATAGTGATAACGTCGGGGCCCTCTTCCATGATGATATCAACGTCGATGTCTGCAATCACGTTGCCCGCCATAAGCTGGCCGGTCATAGGGTCTTGGCTGTACTGGTTGATTCCGAGGAATGCCGGCGCATCCTTGTCGTCTGTGATGCGGATGAACTTTGGGGCCTGCCATGCCTGCTTGATGCGGTTCCACACCTTGCGGTAAACGCGAAGCTTCCAATCCCGGTTTCGCTCGAACACGGGGCTGAGTTCCGTCATGCCGCTATCGCGCTGTGCAAGGATGGCGCGGCCTGACTGATCGGCCACACCGCCACCCTTGCCAATCAAACCCGGATTGGGACCTAGGTTTTCAAGGCTCGACTGGGACTGCGCCAACAATTCAGCCTGGCCCTTGATGTCTTCGGAGCGGTCAATCACGCCGCTTGAAACACCCCATTCGCCGTTGTGCTCTATGATGCCGTCTGCCTTGGCAAGCTCTGAGCGCGTCTGATCGATGTCGTCAAGATCGCCCTTGCGCGTGTGGATCTGCTTAGAGTTGAGAAGGTGCAGGAACTTCGAGCGGCGGTGGTTGACTTCATCCTGCATCGGCTTCATTGCGCGGATGGGGCCGTATCGATTACCCCGGTCGTCAATGTACGGGCTCCAGGCCACATAGGGGCAGTCCGGCATTCCCTCTTCATCAACGAAGGGCGAAATCTCAGCCTCTAGGACGAGATCGCCAGTAAACTTGCAATAGCGCCAGCCCCGAGACGTGCGCTCCCAGAACTCAACGAGCCGAATGCGGCGAGTCTCGAAATCAGCCCAGGCGCGCGTGTGAAACTGATCCGTGACGGACAGCGCAATCGCTGAATTGCTCTGATCTATCGCGTTGCGTAGCTGTTCCTCATAGTCGGGATGCTGTTCAACCGCCTCGTCAATATCCATCCACAGGTGCACGCCCATGTAGCGAGCATCGGAGAAATCAGCCTTGACCGATCTGGGGTCATAAAAGAACCGATCCCGCTGAACGTGCTTGATCGTGGGGTCTGGCCCGTTGCGCCCGTTCTTAATGCCGACATAGCAAACCCCAATGCCGGGAACCATGCCGTCATGTGTTCCGTCTGACCCAACCTGATCCCAGCGGTTGATGTCGCAGACGTAACGCAGTGCAGCCGTGGCAACATCTGCCGCCTTGTCGTCATTTGGCCCGCGCGGGTAGCCTTTCGGGTCGCGCCTCATGCGCTGCTCAATGCCAACCAAAAAATCGATCTTGCGCGAGATGCGGTTATCAAAGATGGGCGCTTGACCGCGTTTGCGCAGCTTGGCTGCTTCCTTCGCCGTCCACTGCTTGGAATGGTAATACTGCTCAAACGTCTGCTGCTCTGTTATCTCATCCGCCTTGTTCGTCTCGTAGGCGTCAAACCAACGACGGTATTTGACGAGATCAGGTTCAAACTGCAGCTCAGGTCCAGCCGGCTCGCCCGATTCATCGCTGTAGGGGATTAAAGCGTTTTCCAACTGTCACCCCCTGTGTCGCGGTTCATTGATCGGTAATCCTTGCGGGCTTCGGCGTGTCTAATGGCCGGCACTGAGGCTGGTATCAGTTCATCGAGCATCCGGCCAATCAGGCCAAAGGCGTCAACTTGGTCGTCGTGCTTGGCTGCAGGAAACATCAGCAATTCTGATGTAAAGTCCGCAACCCAAGACGCTTTGCTTGGCAGGTACACGCGGCCCATGGCTGAGCGGGCTTGGATTGAACGCGAGCGCGTCGGCTTGTCATTTGAAGACGTAACCTGCTCGCGCCGGCAATACGTCCGCTCTTCTCTCATGCGCTTTTCTAGGAACGGGCCAATAGACTTGATGATCTGCCCCTGTTCCTCAACCCACATCAGCGGCTTCCACTGCTTCACCATATCGAGCAGTGACGAAATCCACTTGTCCGATGTGGTCTGACCACGCCACAGGTCCAGAACGTAAAGATTATCGTCTGGATCGACGCCCACGACGATATGAACCGTGTAGTCGCCATCGCCTTCAGTGACCGCGTAGTCAGATGCCCCATAGATGCGCAAGTGCTTGGGCTTCTCTTCGTACCAGCGGAACCAGTCGCGCTTGAAGTAGTCGCCTTCATCCGGCGCGGGCCGCTGCTGATAGAGCGCAGACCAATCGCGCGGGATGGTGGAACGCTTCACACGTTCAAGCACGTCAAGCGGATAGAACTCAGGCCATAAGGCCTTTCCATCCGTTCCAATGGCGGGAAGCTCTAGTATCTCCCATTGATCCCCGCCCTTGGCCTGCTCTGACAATAGCCAGCCTGTTAGGTCGTCTTCGTGCCATCGGGTCTGAACCACAATGACGGCTTTGGGGAAGCGAGACAGCACAACAGAGGAATACCACTGCTTTACTGTCTCGCGATGGCGCTCGCTATCCGCTTCGGCTCTGTCTTTCAGCGGGTCGTCAATCAACACGATTGGACCTACCGTGCCTCGTCCAGTGAGCGCCGTTCCCACGCCAGCCGAAATATAGAACCCCCCATGGCTGGTACGCCAGAAACCCTTTGCCCTTGTGTCTTCCTTAAGCTCGACTTCAGGGAATAGGTTTCGATACGTGTGGGACCTAACAATATCGCGAACTTCGCCGCCGAACTCTTCGGCTTTGTCCAGGTTGTAGCTTGCTGACATGATCGTTGCGGACGGGTTGCGCCCCAAGAACCATGCCGGGAATCGGCGGGAACCTAGCTCAGACTTGCCATGCCGCGGTGGCATGTTGATCATGAGCCGGTCTATCTCACCGCGCTCGATGGCCTCTAGCTTCTCAGCAATGAGCCTGTGATGGGCTGCGGCCTGATAGCTGCGGTTAGTGTAACAAGTGAAGTCAATTAGCCCGCGACGAGCGTGGCGTCTGCGTAGAAGTTCCGTTGCGGCCTGTGCTGGCGATATTTGCAAGCTCTGCATCTGGGATATCTTCAACGCTTTCCTTGTGTGTGATTTCTCTCTTTTCGATGACTAGGCCGTGCAGCTTCCCTAGGAACTCAGCAGCTTTGACCATGGAAGCCGTCTGCATTTGCCCCGTGTTGGAAATGCGCTTACTTTCTTTGTAGGCTTCAAGCGCCATCTCAGTGAGCTTTTCGACGGTGATATCGTGCTTCTTCTGAGCCTTAGCTTTGAGTGTTTCGACCATAACCGAAACCTCACCGTGGTTAAGCAACTCGTAGGCCTTCTGCGTTACCACGTTGTCTTTCATGTTTCCGGCATCGTATGAGCGCCTATAAGCCTCGCTGGCATTGCCGGTCTCAACGTAGGCGCGGGCAAAGGCTTCCTGCTTAGGTGTCAGGCTCATGCGTAGTCCCGTAAGTCCTGGCCATCCACGAATGGCGAATATTGAATCTGGATGTCTCCCTCTTTAGTGATCGCTTTGCCGTCACCGGTTGTTTCCCAGCGGAAAGGCCATCGTCCCCCCGCATCTGGCGTCACATCGGCATAGTAGTTACCGGCTGATGCCTTCTGCACCTGCGTATCCACGCCATAGACGTAACTGGTCACGACACCGCACGGAGACATGAGCTTGAACGTCACCGCGTCGGGATCGACGGGGTTTCCATCGTCATCGTATAGAGCCAGCGTCAAGCGAACTGGCGTTCCCGGGTAATACGGTCCTGGCGCAAGTGTCATGCGGCCCTAATCCTTGTTCCCCCACGAGCCGAAGCGTTGAGCCCTGTTCGTCCGCCACTGTGGGCCACGGCGCGAGACGATCCATACTGTCTTACCGCTGCGATCCTGCTGCCGAAGCCCGTGTGCGTGATAACGGCTGTGAGCGTGTCATCCTCTTCCGTGCAGTCCAGGCTCGCCAGGATGGAAATGACAGCATCCGAACTTGCGGTATCGCTGTCTTCCACCAGATCGGCGCTGGCGGCGATGTGCAGCAGGCCCAATGACGCGAGAGTGTCATCCCCTTCCGTGACATCGAGCGTGGCCAGGGACTGGGGATAAATCCCGAGCGCCGTGAGGGTGTCAGCATCCTCGGTAACGTCTGCCGTCGCGGCAATCCTGAGAACGCCAGCCGATGTGAGCGTATCGGCGTCTTCTGTACTGTCGAGCGTTGCCTTGAGGGCAAGGACTGCGGTGCTGGTAAGAGTATCAGCATCTTCCGTGACGGTGACATAGGCTGTCGTCCCGTTCTCGATGTAGGGGACAGTGCCGATTCCGCCGATGAACCCGCCGATCATGGGCTAGACTACCCTTCCGGCCATTGGATCTGAGGCAATTCTGATTTGAACGCCTCAATCTCCGGCTGCGTGCGCTGCCCTGATGCAACGGCGGCCTGACTCATGAAGACATACGCCCAGACCAGATCGCGCCAAGTGATGAAGGCTTGCGCTTCCGCCTTCCAGGCCGGCACGTCGGAGAGGACATAGCTTGCAAGGCGGTCCTGGCTATCGTAGCCCCGGTTCTGCGCGGTCGTTTCGATATGGTCCGAGACGGCCTGCGCGTAATCCCTGGCGGTCAGCGGCGGGTTGAGAAAGGCGGCGATCTCAACATCTGACGCAACAATGGTCTGATAGTGCTTGTTTCTCTTATCGGCAGGAACCTGCATCGTCACGCCATCAAAAACAGCGATGATAAAACTTCTGGATTCATCAGCCCATCGCGCACTTTCGATCATGCTTTCAAAGCTCCGCGTCGAAATAAAATCTCACACCGGCCCCGAACTGGATGCTTCCGATATCGCCAGCGCTGCCTGAAAAACTTGTGCCAGCCTGGATCGTGAACCATCTGTCGAGAAGACCAGAAGCGGGAAAAAGCGTTATCGTCAGCGCTCCTGATATTGTCGTATAGGAACCACTTGGAACGCGGAAACAGACTTCGTTGTTTGCGCTTGGGGCTGCCGTAACCCAGGATGGCGATGAATGCGACGCTGTCGGAGTGATCCGCATGGTCCGGGCAAGCAATGACCCAGCTCCGTTGATGTACTGCGTTGAAAGCCTGTAACCGATGATGGCACCCGAATTACCAGACGGCTTGATGGCCTGATAAAACCATAGGCACCTGTTTAGCTCTGCATCAGGATTTGGCGTAACGAACGCGGTCGCAACTGACCCTTTTTCAAGCTTCGCGAGAAAATCGAGCGTAGCCGTCTGCGCCATCGTCGCCGACGACCAGATCATAACAATCAGATTGTTGCAGCCGCTTGGAACTGACCCAGTTACCGAGAAGTCCGTCACCGTATTTGCTGCGAGGGCAAGCGTCCCGGTTGCAACGACCGAAAGATTGCTTGAGTTGAAGAAATTTCCAGTCGTCAGCGTGGCATTGGTCCAGCTATTGACCACGTCTGACGTGACCGAATCCGCCGTTCCTGTCCATGCGAGGATGGCATAGGCGACCGTGGCCGCCGCCGACATGCCGACCTTGCCTGACAAACAAACGTCAGATCCGCGCATTTTCCGGCTTGTGATACTCTCAACGATCTGTGCCGATCCTATGCGTTGCGCCGTTGCGTTTGGCTGCGTAAGACGGATCATGGACGGCACGCCGTCAGCAACATTGCTCAACTGCGAGACATCCAAAGCCGCCGTTTGTGTCAGAGCATACCAGCGGTCAACGTGATAGGTGTCATCAGCAATGCCCGACCCGGCCACGCGCTGATTGATGAACCCGTCCGGGTTGATGAGGACATTGGGATTATAAGGATAGACCCCGGCCGATTTGATCTGGCGGCCCGTCGTGCCGTCGAACACCACCGCATGCCCATCGGTGACGGTCGAATTTGGGTTGTAGACCTGATAGGCCGCATGAATGTCGTTGGTGACGTGCTTGAGGCCCGTCGTGAAGGTGACCGCGCTGCCGCTATTCGAGCTGTCGAGAACCGTGACAGGCACGAACGTGTTGGCGTCCGACATATAGCCCTGGACGACTTCCCATTCAGCCGACGTGGCGTCCTTGTTGGCGAAAAACAGAACCGGATTGGCCGATCCAGCATCGCCGGTACCGAACGCCTCCGAGACACGGGCAAAACCGCCGTACCGGACAAGCGTCTTGTTGCCGGTCCCGGTGCTTGAAGATTGCTCCCAGACGAGGTTCTTCGGAACCGGCATCAGGCGTTCGCGCTCGTAATCTTGAAGCTCGACACGGTGAAGTTCTGGCCCGCCGCGAAGGCGTCATTGTCAACCAGCATGTCGCCCGTACCTGTCGCCACGGACGTGACGGTGCCCTGGATGTGGCAGGTCGATCCGCCGCTGTCATAGATCCTGAAATGCTCCGCCGTGCCTGTCGCGTCAGCCGATGTATCTTCCCATGTTCCGCTTTTCAGCTTTTCACCACTGGCAGCCGCCGCCATCCAGTCGGACGGCAGGTTGACGGTCGAGAGCACGGTGCCGGAATCTGCTGCAGCACAATTGGCCGGCGGCGCGCCGGTCCTGATTTTGAGGATGGCGCTGGTGCCGATGGTGGTTTCGATGGCATCCAAGCGGGCATTGCGGACGGTGACGGAGTATTTCAGCGCCATATGTCAGACACCTTTGAGCAAATATCCAGCAACGGCGATCTCTAAACCGCCGCCGCCGATGGGGATGTTGACGCCGAAGAACTTGGCAAGCCCAGCAATCATGCAGCCGCCCCATAAAGCTGACGGTTCTGCTGCAGGCAGGCCACGTAATCGCTCAGCGCCTTCTTGGCCTTGTCGTCAAGATTGGCGATGTTGAAGACGGTGTTCCCCTTGGCATCGCGCTTTGGAGACTCACGGTCGTCTACAGTTTTAGCCAAGCGCCCCGCAAACTCGGACGGCTTCATGGGCCCAAGAGCGATGGTCAACATGACGGGGGCAAGGAACGTGCTCACCAGAGACACGATGAACCCAATCCCAATAGTCGTCCAGGTCATCGAGGCCTTGTCCGGGTCAAGGCTCTGCGTTGCAAGCTGAGCAACAAAGCCCGTCTGCGCCACCACGGCGGAGGTCTTGTATTCCGTGGCGTTGGCCTTCTGCCGGCTATCGTCTGCAAGACGCTTGGCCGCGTCGATGCGCTTGGTGAGGTCTTCCACCTGCTCAACCTTGCCGATGCGCTCCGCAATGGCGTCCCTCTCACGCATCTTGGCCTCGCACTTCGACTTGCAGCCGCCGCGCTTTGTTTCGTTGTCGATTGCCTTGCTAGCAGTTTCAAGCTGCGTGCGCAGCGCATCGGCCTTGACGCTTGCCGCCCATGCGTTCTGTTCCGTCAGATCCTTAAGTTGCTTGGTCCACAACTGAAGGTTGGCCGCGTTGTCCTTCACAGATTCTTGGTTGTTCTGGTAAACGGCATTCGTGACCTGAGTGCTTTCGCTCTCAATGACGCGCGTGCCGACCGTGTAGCCAAGGTGAGAGAACATTTCGACGCTCAGAAACACCACGCCCACAACGCGGAAGGAGTTGGCGGCGGTCTTGTCCGTGGCGATGTGCTTGATGTAGGGCCAAATGATGCTTCCGGCGATGGTCAACAGACCAAGGCAGACCGCGTGCAAGAAGCTCATAGAGCGGCCAAACTGGAATGTCATAGCCACGGCAACACACAGAGCCGGAATGGCCACGTAGAGCGCGATCCGGCGCACTGTGGCGATATCTGTCATAGGGTGCATGGAGTGTTCCTCCGTTCGGGGGTGACGGATGCGCTAAAGGGAAACCCCAGCCGCTAGGGTTGAATGAGATTGGCAGTGCAGAGCGTCAGCGTGGTCAGATCCACGCGTTGTCGATGCGACTGTCCGGGGCGCTAAAACGGCTGGGGTATTGGAATTTACGTAAGCGGCAGCACCCGTTATGAAAACGGGTTGGACTCCGTGCCGAGCACAGGTACGAAATACCGCTCTAGGCCGGACGCAATACGGGGATAGGTTGCCGATAAACTGATTTGCGCGACACCGCAAGATACTAGTTACTACCGGCGCTTGCGTTCTTTTGCGGGCGATTCATTTTCGCCACTCATCACGTTCCTAAGAACTTGGACGATGACATAGGCGCGGCTTCGATCCTGATCAGCGGCTTTTCTATCAGCCCACTCGCGAACGTCGTCAGGTAGCCGGATGCTGGTGACAGGTGTGTTTGCCATGCCACTGTAGTACATGAGACTACAAATAATGTCAACACCCCATTGACAAGTGTATTACACGAGAATACACAGGGCATCAGTCGCGAACTGATTTGCGGCTCAACCACAGGAGGCCCACCATGTTTGAGAACGCGTTGTTTTTCCTGTTCGTCGTGTTGCCGTTTGTTGCGTTTGCAATCTGTGCTGCGTGCGTCGCTGAATAAAGCGCGGGCCGGGAAAGACGCTTGCAACGTCCCCCGGCCCCTTCCGTCAACCCAACCCTGTAAGAAGGATCAACACCATGGACCATAGCTCAGACTCAGTTCAGTTCAAAGCCTGCCTGGGGAACGAACCGGCAGTTTTCCTCTTCCTCTTGTGCTTCCTGTGTACTCTCGTGGGGAGACAGCACGACCCAGAGTTTACAATCTATTTCCATCCGGGTTAGCCCGTCTGCATCGAGGTGGTAGCGGACTGAGCGTGTCAGATACTCAGGACGCCAGACGCCAAGAATGAGGGAAAGAATAACGGGGGCCGCTTTCATCAGGCGGCCTCCAACTTTTGGGTCTCCACCGTGACCACGCGAAGCGTTCCGAATATCCATGCTTCCAGCCTCGTGATTTTGGGCGTGGTGTGCCTCACGGTTCCCTTGCGGCCTGCAAGCGGGCCAGTCGTCACAACGGCCTTGCTGCCCCTGCGTAGCGCGCTCAACTGCTTCTTGGCGCGGGTCACGTCCCGGAGTTCCTTAATCGAGTGGCGAAGCACCTCAATCTTGGTATCTGCGATCGGGTGAGGGCCGGCCATGGCGTTGATGGCAACGAACCCCTTGACGTGCCGGGTGGCTCTGATCTGCTGCATCCACAGCGCTTGGATTTTCGGCGCGGGGGCCTTGACGAACAGATACGGCATCATGGGGACGATGATCCGCTTGTTGCGGCGATGGTTGCGGCGGATCTCAGCCGGGAGATAGCATTCGTTTCCAGCCCGGCGAAGCAATTGGCGTACGACGGGAAGGCGGCCGGGCTCCGTTCTGATCGCGAAGTAGGTCAAACCGTCCTCCTGATTGGCCGCTGCTTTTTGCTCTTGCGCTCGCGGATGGCCTGAGAGGCATCGCGATAAACCTTCTTGAGCTTCACCTTGCCGTCTTTGATCGTGATCCCCTTCACGGTTTTCGTGGTCATGGCTTCACCTTGAGCACGCAGATCGGAAACCAGAACTGGCAAAGCTCACCGCTGTCTGCGTGCCAAATCGTATGTGCCTTTTCTGCTGACCGCTCAGAGACAACCATGGCAGGACCGCCCGTCTTGAGGGTCACGAGGGTGCCGACCCCGATGCTGTGCCTTGCCGCGTCCAGCAGGGCTATGGCCTCCTGCTTGTTGTGGGCTTCTGTGTTCATTCTGCCGCCTCCAAAATTCGCGTTGTCGTGGTGAGGTTGAGTGCGTCTCTCAGCAAATCAAGCTGGTGCTCTGCCTCGTAGAGTTTTTCTCGCTTGTCGGTGTCCATCAGCATTTCGCGAGCGGCCTTGCGTATCCGCGCGGGGTTAAAACCAGCGTCCTTTGCAGAGCCGAGAACGTCTTTCAGGTCCTCATTGAGCTTTGCAATATCCGCCATGATGACTGAGGCCTGCTTGGCGTAGGTAGCTTCGTGGTTGTTGGTCATTCGGCGGCTTCCTTTTTCTTGGCCCCGTTTGTGGTCTTCTCAACGCGGGGATCATCCGGCTTGAATTGCGCAACCCCGAACCTGATCCACATCCGTTTCTCGTCTTCTGTGCCGAGCCTCAGAGCGATTGCAAACTCTTGCGTGCCACTGCGAAAGAAGGGCTGAAACTCTTTCGGTGCTGATCTTGGAAAGCGCTTGCGGGGAGACACTTTTGGCCACCATCCCTTTCGCCAGATTGAAGACCACTCAGCAGCGGGCTTGAACTCGCCAGCGTAATGATCTTCAAATTTCTCGATTTCTTCAGCCACGAACAGCGACCAATTCGGCTTCTCAAGTTCAGCCTGCGTCTTAGGCTCTGTGTCGAGCCATCCGCCATCGTCAACCAGTTCGCCGTATAGGTCGCTGATTTCGCCGCGCTGGCACCATGACGGCATTTGCGCCATTGCCCATTCGCGGTCTTTGTCTGTGACAATTGCTTGCCGAAGACCGTTCATGCGGCCTCCAGAATGCAAACTAAAAGTGCCTTGTAAGCGTCATCGCCCTTGTCCCAAAGCGCTCGCCTGATGGCGTCTTCCTTGATGCCGGGAAGCTGCTCTTGCAGTTTGGCAACGCAGAGCGATGTGAAGTAGGCGGGCCGGTTCTTTGGCTTGTGCCTATTGCAGGCTTCCGTCAGATCATCGACGTTGAGCCCTAGCCCTTCTGCACGTTGGACGATCTTTTCTTTTTTCCTATCGTCCTTCATTCCAAAAAACTTATTCACAACCTTAAGGTCATCCACTTCGCGCGCACGCGCGGCAATTGGAGAAGACAGAAGACCATTAGGTTCTGTATCTGTATCTGTATATGACTCTGGGGGCGTTACAGTAACCGTTACATCGTCGTTACAGTAACGTTTCGCGTGACGGTGTTTGCGCACGCGCTCCTTGCTGTCATCGCTTTTCCACTGGCGCTTACCCCAGTTGTGCGGTTCAATCTTGCGATCCTCTCGAATGTCGAGAAGGCCAAGCAAAATCAACTCATCAAGGCGGGCCTGCATGTCATGAATGGACACGCGCAAGGCAAAGGCAAGGGCTTCTACGGTCGGCAGAACGCCATTGTCGCGCGATGCCACGCACAGCAAATTGAACCACGTCTTGAACAGTTCCGGCGAGAGGGACTGCACTTTGTGGTCGTCAAGCGCCTCGTCGTAAATTCTGAACCATCGGCTCATTTTCTTGCGTCCTCGTCATACTTTCGCCGTAGCAGTGGTGTATGCAGACCACAGTGGTTGTCGCGTAAGGTGTCTGCGTACTCAGTCCGGTGTTGCGTCGCGTCAGTCTCAGTGCCCCCGAGCGTTCCGCGTCTGCATTCATTCAACGGCCCTGCTCCTGTCCGAGTGGGGCCGTCATGCTTTGTAAAAGGCTCCCGGCATCCACGTTGCCGGGAGCTAGTTGAGGAAACGCCTAGGGCGTTATCGCGGGCGCTATACCCACGGCATGAGGCACTGAGCGGGGAAGTCGGCTGCTAGGTCTGTGGGAGAGGAACACGCAGCCGTGCCCAATGCCCCATGCGGTGAGGCACGGGCCAAGAACTCACAACGCTAAGCTACAAAATTTGAACTACGCCGTTCGCCTGAGGCCGCTAACCTGGCCCCTTCGGGCCAAAGGGGCGCGGTAGCCCTCCATGAAGGAACGCACGCGCTCGATGGTATCAGTGCGCACGTCTTTGCCCTCACGCAGGCGCGTGACGAATGCAGGATCTTTGAGAGCCTGCGAACCAAATGCCGTGTGCTTCATGCCGGTTGAGGCCAAGAAAGCCTCGATGTCGGCAAGCAAGGTGTCTTTCAGCTTCATGCCTTTTCTATATTTGGATTTGTCCAAACCTTCAAGTGCGAATTTTCACGGCTCACAACCCAGTGCCGGGAAAAGGGTGTGGCTCCAAATCAACTGTGCACAAATTTTTGGATTTCTCCAAATTAGCCGTTGACGGTTTGGTAATTTCCAAATAACCTCCTGTTCATCGACGGACGGCCAATGCAACCGAGCGCACCCAGCCGCAGCAAAGTTGTAGCCCCCCATGCAAGCGGGCCGTCCGTCGAAGCAAATTGAACTCTGGCGCGCTGTCAGCGGGGGAAACGCACAACGCGCGCCAGATAAGCCGGACGGTCTGAGATTTGAGGGTTCCTCCTTTGTGGGATCTCAGACCGTCCGGCCAGCCATCGGAGGACAGGCTAATGGCACCAAAGCGCAAAGAACAATCACTGGACCTTTGGCTCCGTGAGGCTGCCGGCGTGATGCTGCGGCTGGCAGAAGATCTCGACCGTGATATCTACAGCGAAGAACCGCAGTCTGAGGCCTACGACCTCGAATGCGGATGCCGCGAAGTCATCGACTACGTGAAGAACTACCGCACCGAATGCGATGCACGTCTGGCGGCTGAGGCTGAGGACGAGACCGTTGAGCTTCGCCACCTCCAACACGAGTTGGTGTGATGCGCGAGAAGCATTGGTTCAAGTTCATCTGTGAGGCCACAGAAGCCGAGCGGATGGAGCGTATGCAGACCAAGACGCGCTGGCGCGATGCGTGGCGCAAGGTCAAGGAAGAACTGATCGAAGATGCACAGACAGCGAGGGAGCGGCAGGAAAAAGCGCCGTGGCAGAGATGAGCACCAAGAGAACAGGCAATGTCGTTCGGTTTTTCTGGCGGGGCGTACCTGAGACATCAGAGCAGCTTCCCGAGTTGGCTTATGACCCGTCCGACCAGCCGGAGTTGCCTCCCAACATGGAGCAGCTTGCCAAGAACATCGAGATAGCCCGCGCGCACCGGCTCGATTGTGAGGCCGAACTTATGAAGGCGGACAGCCTGCTTAATCGCTGTGTTGACGCTTACGAGGAAGAGGAAAAGCGGCGGGGGTTGAAGAGCAGAAAATGAGTGATGCGCAAACAATCTGGCAGTTGGGTTTGGCCCTGGGGTGTGCGAGCGGGGCAGCGTGGATGAAGTGGGTCAGTGGGGTGAGTGATGACGACAAAAAGAGTGATGTTCGCGACGTGGTGGCTAGCCGCTCTGTTTTACGCGGCGTTCGTGGGGGTGGCGTGGATGGTGGGACCAATATGAAAGGGAAAAATGAGCGAACTACTTACAGAACTGAACCGGGATCGAACGTCATTGCTGTCGATTTTGCGCATTGCCGCGCTATCCGCGACATGCGCAAGCGTCTGCACGAGCTTGGGGTATTTGTTAGCAGTTCTGACGGCGCGGTGACGTGATGGGAAACCATATGGACGCCAAGCGGCCGAAAATCGAAAAGATGCTTGTCAACGGCATCATATCGGATTCAGACATCGCGCTTTGCTGCGGCGTGTCGTGGAAGTACGTGCAAGAGGTCAAGCGAGAGTTGCGGGCCAGGGGTGCTCTTGGACAGGTGAGGAACTACGGATGACCGAGCCAAAGACAAATGCCGTGGCTTTGAAGGCTGGCGGCCAAATCAGCAGCATCATTCCTCAGAGCTTCGAGGATGTTTATCGTGTGGCAAAGTGCATTTCAGAAAGCGGGCTAGCACCGCGCGGAATGGACAAGCCGGAGCAGGTGACCGTCGCAATCATGACCGGCCTTGAAATCGGTTTGCCCCCCATGTTTGCGATCCAAAAGATAGCCGTTATCAATGGCCGCCCGTCTGTCTGGGGCGATGCCGTTCCCGCCATCCTGTGGTCAAAGGGTTTCAAGCTCAGCGAGTTCAGCGATGGCGAGGGCGACAAGCTAGAGGCGCATTGTCAAGTGATGCGCCCCGACGGTGACGTTATCAGCCGATCATTTTCAGTTGCACAAGCCCGCAAGGCGGGTCTGTGGGGTAAGGCAGGTCCTTGGACGCAATACCCAGATCGTATGCTGCAAATGCGTGCGCGCGGATTGGCGTGCCGAGACGGTGCGGCTGATGCGCTGAGCGGTCTGTATCTCGCTGAAGAGGTCGAAGACCTAGACCAAACGTCCAAGCGCAAGTCAAGCAGTTTGGCCAAGAAAGACGGCACCAACGAGACGTTTAATGAGATCCGCAAGTATATCAAAGATGCATACGGCGACGGCCCGAAGCTTCAGCAGATCCGCGACCTTTACACCAAAGAGTGGGCGGAAATGCCGACCCGATGGGGTGAGATTCTAGACCACGAATACGAAGACGCAATGGAATCGAGCCGCCATCCCAAAGCAGCCGAGTAACAGGAGCACACATGACCACGATCGCAGACATCAAGCGCACTTTGGCTATGGCTCACCGCCAGTTCGAAGAGGCGATGGTCAACGAACTTACGTTTTCCCAATATCAGATTCTTGACGCCGTTCGCAGCGCCAAAGGCACGCCGAACCAGACCGACATTATCGACGCCACGCTGATTGATCGGTCGACCTCTAGCGACATCATTCGCCGGCTGTGTAATCGCGGTCTTTTGAACCGCAAGCGCAACAAAGACGACGCGCGCGAATACCTGCTGACGGTTAGCAAGGAGGGCTTCGACATGCTGTCCGTAGCCGACAAGCACTTGCGGCGCATTGAGCGGTCGCTGTCGCTGAAAGAAGCGGCATGAGCAAATGGGAGCGCATCCAAAGATTATCTCGGATGCGCGTCCAGTGCTCCTTGGATGCGATGGCGAGGCGCAGAAGGTCTCGTGACAGTTGGCCGAAATTTTATCTGAGACGCAAACATGACGACGTGCCCACACTGCGGCTGCAAGATGGACGCCAAGACGAAGCCTCGGAGCCTGGAGCAAATGCGCCGCTTCTTCGGCGTGCTGCGCGCGATGTACTCACATTGGCCGGAGAGTGCAGAATTCCAGCCGGAGAGCGAAGAACACCTCCGCAAATGGGCCCTCATCAAAGCGGGCCACAGGGAGACGACTGATGTTCCCGTGGCGTTTGCGGAAGATCAACCGGGTCTGACCCAACTGACCGCGCTCGCCATCGAGGGGGCGCTGAAAGCAGCAGGTGCATATGCCTTCATTCGTCCACACCCTGACGGCGGCATGGTCCGCGTGTTCAAGGCGAAGTCGATTGCATTCGACAAGCTGGGCCAAGCCGATTTCAATACGCTCAACGATGCCGTCGAAGTCGTCTACGCGCACGAAACAGGGCTTGACCCTGAAACGGTTCTTAAAGCTCAGGAAGCGGCAGCATGACGCCTGATCTATTCACATGCGAGCTAAAGCGCCTGGAGCGCGAGATAAAGGCGCTCCGCAATGAGAATGACGAACTGCGGATGGCCGTTGCAAACCTATTGGCTGCCGCTCGTGGCGCTTGGCATGTGCAAGCCCGAAAGGCCAAGGCCAATGCCCTGAAGCTCATCAAGAGGGCAGCATGAATGACCCGCACCCACAAAGACGAGTTCAGCAAGGCAACAAAGCTCTCAGCTTGGCACCGCTGCGGCGGGTTCTGCGAGTGCGGATGCGGGCAGAAGATCATTTCTGGCAACGTCGAATACGACCACAGATTACCCGTTGCGCTTGGTGGTGATAGCAGCGTTGGGAACTGCGTTGTTCTTCGCACCAGATGCCACCTGACAAAGACAGTCGGATTTGATCGGCCCGCAATTGACAAGGCCGTCCGTGTGAAAGAAAAGAACGCCGGTCTCCGCAAGCCTAGGGGCCGCCCGATGCCGGGCACGAAGGCGAGCGGGCTCCGCAAACGAATGGACGGGAGCGTTGAGAAGCGATGACGCTAGAGCAAGAGCTATCCGCGCTGCCATGGGTCGCGCTTGGTGTCGCTCTGGGTGTCCTGATGACACTGGAAATTATGAGACGGAGGGGAAAGCTGTGAGCACAGATATCGTTGAAAGGTTGCGCACTTTTCAAGATTGGGACGGCGGCCCACCACAGCCAACCAAGCCGTCAGACGAAGATGTTATATCTGAAATCCTCCGTCTCCGATCCCTACTCAAAGAGGCAGTGGCGGCGCTGGAATGGTACGTCTGCAACGACGAGGTTGGGCCTGATGGCGACGGCTTTTACTCCAAGGGACATGCTCAGGCGCTTGCCGCCCTTGCAAAAGCTAAAGGTGAAGAATGAAGTTTGAAATCAAGCGCCGTTTTACTGGATCAGTGATCTTTAAAGCGGACATCGCGTGCAGCGAAGACGCTGAATACAGGATCAAACTTTGGCTTGCTATCAAGGTTGCGGTAAAAGCGGGTGCCAATCTCGCGGATGCCAATCTCGCGCGTGCCGATCTCGCTTGCCAATCTCGTGGGTGCCAATCTCGCGGGTGCCAATCTCGTGGGTGCCAATCTCGTGGATGCCAATCTCGCGGATGCCAATCTCGCGGGTGCCAATCTCGTGGGTGCCTATCTCGCGGGTGCCAATCTCGCGGGTGCTAAGTGGCGAGACGGAATCACGATAACCAGCGCCCCCGTGCAGATTTATGGACTTGGATACGTGGTCACGATTTTAGATGCGCATATGCAGATTGGGTGCGAATTGCACTCGTTTGATGAGTGGGACGCATTTGGAGATGCGCGCATTTCAGAAATGGACTGCCTTAAAGCGCGACGATTCTGGAGAGACCACAAGACGGGATTAATGGCTATATGCCGCTCTCGTCCTCAAAAGCAGTTGCCTCCCCCACCGTCGAACGGTGACCGCACTGACGAAGCAGAAAGCCCCGCTGTCAGCATGAACCCACCTACAGCAGAGGGAGAGTAGAGAATGGGGACTCCTGTCATCATAGGCGATTGCACCCTCTACCTTGGGGACTGCAGGGAAATACTTCCTTTGCTGCCTAAAGTGGATGCTGTGGTGACAGACCCGCCGTATGGGATTGGGTTCCCATACTCGACCTATGAGGACACACCAGAGGCTTTGTCTGATTTGGTTTCCTGTTCGTGCCGTTGCTTCGTGCCATTGCCGACCGCGTGGTGATCACCCCCGGAATATCAAATTTGTGGGAGTACCCTAAAGCTGATTGGGTGGCTTCGTGGACTTACAGCACAACGGCAACATATGGGTTTCTTGGCTACAACCAATGGCAGCCTATAATTTATTACGGGCAGGACGTTAAAGGATTTGGCTCCGTAAACGGCGTGCTGAAGGCAGATCGCATCCAAGTAAACGGGTTTGCAACTAAGGACTTTACGGACGATTGCGGGGGTCACACTTGTCCCAAGCCATTGGCGTTTGTATCTGCCGAAGTGCGGCGTTTTTCGAACGAAGCACAAACCATCCTCGACCCTTTCATGGGTTCCGGCACTACTGGCGTTGCCTGTGTGAAGCTCGGCAGGAAGTTCATCGGCATTGAGATTGATCCGGGTATTTCGAGACGGCTTTCAAGGCGCATCGAAGCCGCCTACGCGCAGCCAGATTTCTTTGTCGAAGCAGAGAGAAGAAACCGGCAGAGCAAATGCTGTTGGAGATAAACCATGACAGATAAGCCATTCACCCCGGCCTGAAGTTATCTACAGATTCGAGAATCTGTAGATAACTGGAGCGCATCGCAAGCCGCGCAGACAAAGGCTGCTCCGTGGCTCATCATGTCGTCAATTGGTGACATGGTGTGGCACATCTCGCACTGCACGATCACGTCAGCGTCTTCTTCCTTCGGTAACATTTCAGGCGGGTATGTGATCGGCATAGACGCTCCTCTTCAAACAGCGTCAGATAGCCGAACGCGCTCATAAGCTTGCGCGAACGTCGCGTCGGTCTGGCCTTCCTCGCCCCATAGCGAGTATAGGCCCCGATAGTGCGCAAGTTGAGCCTCAAGCTCTGCGATGCGCTTGTCCTTAGCGGCGATCACCGGGCTAGCGCTGTGGTCTGTCTGATAGCGCTCGCCGCTTGTAAAGTCGTGCCCCATGTCGGCTCCTATTCAATCAGCCAGCGCCAAGCGGCGCTCCAGTTGCACGAGCGCCGCCCTAAGCTTTGGATCGTCCATCGCGGGCGTGAATTTTTTGAGCATGGCGCGCAGCGCTCGAAGCTCTGTCTTCCCGATCTCGATCTTCTGCAATGCCTGCCCTCCTTGGTTGTCACGTCGGCTTTTCAATTCTGCAAAGAACTCCTCTTCAGAAGCCGCGAATGCCGACGCATTGTCAGTTGACCACCTATGCCAGCGGGCATAGTCCGCGTCGGTAACTCCGTCGTCTCCGTCCATTGTCTGCCCTCCTATTGTGTGATCTTGCCTGCGGCCTCGATAGCCGCCAACCCTTCACGCAGCGCTTTGCTGCATTCCTCGGCAACCCGAAACGCATCCACGCTGCCGCCAGTCTCGTGTGCGACGGATATTCTGGACAACTCAAGCCCAACGACCCTGCGAACATTCTCGATAGCCGTCTTCCAGCCAGCGTAATGAGCTTCGCTTGCGAATTCGTACAGCCCGTGCATGTCGTCAATCATCGCGTGAGCGGCTCCTTATTTCTGAACCGTTATTTTAGTCACGCCGTTCGTAACCTCGCGGCCACCGCACGCCATGACCATGTTCGCAGGCCCGACGTGTAACGGAAGCGGATCGTTGCCCTTGCCGACGCATGACCGGCAGCGCACACGCCAGCGACCGTCAACGCGCTGGAAGTGTCCTGCGCCCGCATCGACGGCGCAATGGCATCGCAAGCAGTCACCAGCGTATTTGTTTCTCATGTCACCAATCCTTGCCACAGCATGGGCAGGACACAGAAGGGACGGCCCGCCCGTTATTGTCCCGCACCGCGTAGCCGTCTTCGACCAACCGAACTACGTGCTTATGCATACTGCCCACAGACGACGTTCCAGTGAGTTCGCAAAGCTCTTCCAGTGTCGGAGCACGCTTGTGCTTTTTGGCATATCCGCGCATTGCGGATAGAACTAACGATCTGGCCTCCGTAAGCAACGACACGGCTCCTTTCACGTCTCAAGAGTAACGTCAGGTATCTCGCACCAGAACTGCGGGCGATCCACCACAATGACTTCGCCGTGATGGTCACGCGCGTCGAACCCATCAGCGCAGACCACCCACCCGCGCCACTTGTCGCGCCACATGCCGACAGATCGGCAAGCGTCCATCGCCATCAGAACGGGGCGATCTTTCGGCGTTGTCTCTCCAGTATGCCAGCGCAAGCACGGCTCCTTGGCTGTCAGGTTGATTTCGTCATTCCCAGCGTGTTCTCCCGACCAACCTCTGCAACAAGCGCGTGACAGACCATCACGAAGTCGGCGCGCTCGGCCGGTGTTGCAGACCTAAGATCGTAGATTGACAGCCCCTTCAGCTTCGCCGTCGCATCAGCCAAAGAACTGATGTCGCCAAGCTTGCGAACAACTGCCTCCGCTGTAAACGCCTCGCCGCGCTCGATGCCAGCGGCGGCGGCTATCTCCATAAGCATGTTGTGTGCGTTGTAGACTTCCACGTCACGGCTCCTTATTTATTAAGCTGATTTCTCGCGGCACACCCTGGACACCTGTAGGTTTTTCCAGACTTCAGTTTTGAGCGCCGAACAAGTGTCTTTTGCCCGCAAGCACACAGGCACTCAAATTTACCACCTGAGCGACCATGAGGACCCCAGCCAGTTACTTTGAGTTGCCCAACAACGCGGGGCACGTCAGAAGGCTTGCCCATGGCACGGATCCTTGGTTAGAAACAGAATTTCGGGACATCGGGCCGTGACGGCCTGATGCTGGGGAACGACGGCCCGCACTTCCGCGCCCTCGGATACGCCACCCGCCGCAGCCTGTTGATCAGACCGCGACGGCTCGGCTTGTGGCCTAGACGCATCCAGTACAGCGCCAGTATCCGCTTCTGTTGCGTCTTGGTCATGCGTCCTCCGGGAGCATAATCCTCGTCGGCCGGAAGATCGACCGGATTGCAAACATGGCTCCGGTCTGGACGTGCGTCCTGGCCAGCGCAATGAACCGTGCGTCGAACCCGTGCGTCGTCGTCTTCGCCATACCATCCAGCTTGTCCAGCCAGCGCAAATAGCGTTCCTCAAGCTCTTTGCCTTCATTCGCAAGAGCCACGTTGTCATCGCTCTGCGTCGTGTAGCCCTTGACGGGGAGTGGTGTGTTCACTGCCATTTCAAAAGTCTCCTTATGTTGATGGCTGCGCTTCGTGAAGATCGCGCGCCTCTCTGTAAAACGTGTCCCCAATCTCGAGGTGTTCTGCGTTCTCGATGCCGTTTAAGTCAGTGTCCTCGTTGACTTCATCGGGATAGATCAAACCAGCCGCCGCCGCCCACTCCTGAATGTCAGCGCCGCACACGTCCGTTGCATCCCACGACTCGCGGATTACCTGTAGCGCGAACCACGCCAAGCGCTGTTCGCGCGTTGCTGTCTTCAACTGATCTGGCGTCATCGCCATGCGCTCCTATCGCTTTTGTCGGCCACTAGGGCCGAGGTTTCTCATCATCTTGTCTGTGACCACATCTGGCCACGTCTCTTTGGCTTCGCGAATTGCCGCCATATCGCTTGGAATGTTCTTGGACAACCACAACTTGCGAGCCGCATCTTCGATTGCCGAGCTTGGGAAAAGCGCTTTCTTGCGTCCAGGCTTCGCACCCGTCGCAGGAAGCCGTTTGTTGCCGCTGGCAATGATGCTGTGCGCTTCCTCAATCATGGCCGTGGTCTGCTTGCGAGTTGCCGTTGTGCGGCCGGTAGAGCCCTCTACGAGTATAGCGCGATTTGCAGCAAGCGTCTTAATGAACATAGTTATCTGAGCCGCGCCGCCGATCTCAGCAATGCGTCTATCCACTACAATCATGGGGAG
>JADJTD010000004.1 GCA_016711345.1 Chloracidobacterium sp. | reverse complement strand
GCCCCAAACTCGAGAATAACCAGGATGAGCCAACGCCTTGACGCCGTCGTTGTTTGAATCGACCGGCTTATCACTAATTGATCGCCCTTCGGACCAGGGCGGATACCGATACAGGCCCATTTCGGCCACGGTGCCCATCGCCCGGCCCTCGATGTTTTTGTCTTGGCGCATCTTGTGGCTAAATTGCAGCAAGGGCACGCCCAGCGGGTCTTTCGATTGCAGGCGAAGCAAAACGACGTTGATCGATTCCTCGATAAAAATGTATCGACTGCGCAAATTCACGTTGGCGATCTCGCGCCAAATTTGGACTTGTGAATAATTGGCCTGTCGATGCGTGCCCGCGATGTCGATGGTGCCCGCGCTTGGCTTAATGTGCTTCCACCACGGCTTCATCATCACAATCGGGATGATCTGTTGGGCCGTGATATTGTGGTGGTAGACCTCATCGACCACCCGGACCCGTGTATACTCGACCAGGAGTTCGGCGGCGCTGAATTGCGTGGGCGGCGGCACGGCGTCAACGTTGGCATACTTGCCCGTTTTCATCTGATCGTAGTACCACCAGCCCAAAAGGTTTAATGTTTTCCACTGGACCGCCAGCACGGCGTACGTGTGCTGCGCCGGGTCGATGGCCAATTCCACAGGCCACGACGGATCAAAGTCCAGTTCGGCCACGTGGACGGCAGGCGTAAAGCAACGAAAGACCAGGCCCGCGGGTTTGTAGGGGATGGCGCCGCAGCGTTCCGCGAACAATTCGGCGGGCATCGACGTTTCCATCGCCAAAATTTTCGGATCGGTGCGCCCGCCCGGAAAGAGAAACGTATTGGACCACGACGGCAGCGAGAAACTTTGGCCGCCTTCCGGGTTGGGGCCTTGCCACTTCTCCCACATTTCAGCGTACCAAGACAAGTCGCCCTCGAACGTGCCCGACAGAATGATCCGGGCGTTATGTTCAAGTGCCCGTTCGATCACCTTGAGGTAGATTTCGTAGGTTTGTTGCCCGGCCTCGACCATCAGGATCGCGTGCGGGGCGAAAGAGGCCAGCGCCCGCGTGTCATCTGAGGATTTTGTTTGGATTCGGCAGCCATTGTCCAGGGTCATCGACCGCGACCCCTTTTCGGGCAAACTTTCCTTGACTACCCAGCCCAACGCCTTGAAAGCGTTGTACAGGTACATAAATTCGGGTTTGCATTGGTCGTAATCCGGGCCAACGATCCAGATCAACCCGTTCGGGACCGCGCACTCGCCCGCGAAGTCCATCGCGGTACAATTCGACTTACCCGCCCGGACGCCCCCGGCCACCAGTTTCAGGCGGCCCAAATGTTTATGAAAGGCGTCTTGGGCCGGGGTCGGTCGGTAGCCGCACGACAACCAAACTAATTCGCGAAGGTCGTTTTTATCTCTTTCTAGTTGATCCAAATTCTAAACACCAATTCCGCTGTAAGAATGCCGCACGCCACCAGGGCCACGATCACCCGTGTCGATAGCGCCTGCACCCGCTGTTCTAGGGCCAGTTGCGACTTTTCGTTGTCGATAACTTCTTTCATCTCTTCGCGCAATCCCGTGCTACCATACTTTTGATCGCCGTCGATGAGGATGATCAAACGCGTCACACTTGTATTGACTTCGGTAAATTGGCGCGTCATGGCCGCAACTTGATCCGACAGGGTGTTCAACTGTTTTTCAAAAGACAGTTGCCCGGCCTGGCGTTCTTCGTAGTTGTTGACCGTCACCGCTTGGGCATCGCGTCCGGTCAGGCTTCCGCCCCCGGTCTTTACGCCGCCCCCTATCACCGCCCCTTCGGCGTCCACACTTTGCATCGGCACAACCTCACAAAAAAAATTCCACTCTTAGCGGGCAGGGCGGGCCGCCAAACCCACGCCCCGCCCTGTCAGCGTTCTTTCACTTCCCCCGATGCGAAAAAAGCGCCGCCGCCTAACACTTACAGCTATTTTTTCCCTTACCGTAGGGCTTGTGACAAGTGGGGCACATGCCGCCCTTGCCCTTGGCCCCGTGGCCCTTGACCATTTCGACCTTGACCACCGCCACCTTGGGCACTTTGACGACACCGGCACCCTTGGCGGGCGTTTTTTCTTTCTTCTTCATTTTTTTTTGTATTCCTGTGAGAATAAAACTAATTAAAAAAACTATTTTTAGATTTCGACGTAATGCCAAGTGGCAGAACGTCCGACGTTATCGTGATCCACGTTGTTGGCCCATTCGGTGCAGGCGCTTGGCGCGTGCCCATCGTTGGGGCCGTCCAGAAAAATGATCAGGTTGACGTTTTTCGTCGCCTTATCGTTGACATTGACCACCACGGCGGGCCGATGGCGGCCACTCAATGTTACAAAGTGGACCATCTGCCCAATAAACGGCATCTTGTCGTCCGCTTCTTTGATCAAGGCGTCAGTATCGACGACGCGCAGGGCGTCAGTTTTCCGTTTGGCCACGTTGTTTTTCCCCTTCGCGCACTTCGCGCATAATGTTTAGCGCTTCGCCAAACGTAAAATCGTTGTAGTGCATGATCTCGCGGATCGTTTCGGCCAGCACCAGGCCCGGCGCGGGTGGAGGTGGGGCGGGCGTGGGTGCCGATTGGATCGGGCCGAGAAAGTAGGCCATTTGGTAATAAAGGGCGTTCGCTTCGCTGTATTCCAGCGTTACGATTTCCACCTGTCGCCCGATGTGATGAAAAAAGATTTTAAGGCCGGTTTCGTGCGGTCGTACTTCAATGTCAGTCAAATTGGGCATTGTTGATCTCCTTGCCGCGCTGGATGGCTTCGGCGGTAATAACCAACGTGTGCGCCTGTTCAAAGGTAAAGCCGTAATCCATCATCAGGCCAAGCACGTTTTCGGCGTGGCCGTCGATGTAGGCCGGGCGCGCCGGTTTTTCTCTACGGTTGATCACCAGGCCACCAAGGCCATCTTCGGATAACTTTCCAATCAATTAGAGACTCCAATCTTTGCAGCAACGGCGGACCACGTCGGCCCGCTAACAAGACGCCCGCCCAGGACCCGGACGCAACACTCGATCACGCCGGGCTTACCCTTGCGGGCCTGTCGGTAGGTAACAACCCGGCCATTGGTGCGCCGGTTGGGGAGTTCCGTAACCATGAACCACTCGCCCCCGATGCGCTTTTCCAACTGGCTACGGGTGACGCTGTGCAACATGCGAACAATGGCCCGATTGACGACGGGCTTGGCAGGCCGCAGGGCCTTGCGCGAGGGCTGATAATAGGCGTACAAAGTGCCGCCCACGTCCAAAAGGTTGTCGCCCGCGGGAAAAGTTTTAAGGCCCGTGGCGCCCAGGAGTTCGACTACATCGGCCTTAGATAGCCGGATCGGTTTGTCTTGCATTAGTAATCACCCCCGGCCAAATTCAGGCGCAAGCGGGCGATCTCAGCGTGGGCCGCCTGCAACAGATCGGCCAGGCGGTCGATCAGAAAAAGACGATTGTGCCCGTCCGTGCCATGCCCAAACGTTCGGGCGTACGTCCAGGCGAAAAGCACCTCAGACTGTTGGCGCGTGTCCAGTTGATCAAACCAATCGGCCCACTTGGGCGTTGGCGCCCCGACCGACACGGGCAAAGGGAAAAGCGAATCTTGCATGTATAACCCTCCGGTTATATATCTACATAAAAAAAATGCTACACAGGCCCAATTGTTTCAGTTGCCGCCGCAGCCAACTCGACCGGGCCGACGTAAATTCTAAAGCCGGGGCACCACTTGCTTACTGCCACGACGAGACTATGCCCGCCCACGTTTAGCGCTTGGACGGTGCCCCCCGGATTGCCCGCTTGGGCGGCCAGGGCGGCGTGTGCGGCCCGTGACATAAGCAAGGCCCCCACCAGTCCACCGGCAGCCGTGACGGCCTCACAGGCCCGTCTGATGCGTTCTGGCAGGCCAGGCGTGTCAAGCGTCCAGAAGTCCACCACGAAAGTATCACGGGCCACCCCTTCGGCGTACTTGGCGGCCTCGACTTGCCATTGCCCGCCCCACCAGTAAAAGCCATCGCTGGCGGCGTTCAGGTATTCCACCAGACCGGGCGTATTCGACAACACGGCCACGTTGGGCACCCCGGCGTCGATCCGTTCTTGCTGCGCTTCCACCAGGGCCTTGGCGGCCTGTTCCACCGGCCCCGCCGTCGTTCGGTCTACTTGATACAATTGATTCAGTTGGACCATTTGGCGCATTGGCGCTTGCAGGCTTGTCGATGGTGTTGGCGACTTGTAAAAGCTAAAACACATTTTGACTGTTTACCCCGTGTTATTTTTATAAAATGTACGTGATAGATGATTCGGTGTAGTGTGATGTAGTATGGTGTAGTAGTGCTATGGTGTAATGTTTTATTCTGTATTGTATTGTTTTGCTATGTTATATGTTATATTGTGTTGCTTTGCTATCTTTTATTGTATGATATGTTGTTATATGTTGTATTGTCTTTGTTTTATATTATGTTTTCTTGTTTTGTTTCCCTTCTTGCCTCATCTTCTTTTGCTTCTTCTTTCTTCTTGTCTATCTATCTTGTTGCCCTGTCGCCTGTTACCTATTGCCCCGTTCTTACCTACTCGCCTATGCTACCCTTGCCCCATTGCCCCATTGATTCATGGCCACCCGTTAGCCTAGCCACCAGACCAGCGCCACGATCAGCCATCCGAGTAAGGCCCCGACCACGAAGGCGACGGGCGAAAAGCGTGCATTCATTTATTCCCTTGCTTTCTTGTGTCTACAATAACCAGGCCGGGCGACGAAAATACCGGCTTTTGCTGCGTGCATGTCAATTATTGTGTTGACAATCTACCTGCTGACCGTGTGAAATGATGCAAGATAAGCATGGTTAGATTGCCTTATAGCGACAATACACGGTAGCGTGTCAACCACCGGGCAACGCTTCCGGCACCACATCCACCACCACGTACGCCGGGCCGTCCTCCAACTGATCCATTGCATCCTGGCGCAATTGCCGCATTGTTTCCAGTGCTTCTTCCATCTTTCCCACGTCCGTATGCTTAATGTGTTGCACCGGCTTACCCAGGCCGTACGCCATCAATAATTCGGTGTATCTATAATTGCCGCCGAGGGCCTTTTCCTTGGCCACGGTGATAATCTCGCGCCATTCGTCATCGCTGATCACGTCGTCCAGCACGGCAAGCACCCGTTCCTCACGGCGTTTTGTCGGGCGTCCACCAATTTTCAGCGTGTGACCAGGTAACAACCGGCCTTTTTCATCTCTGTTTGCCATAATTCTTGTTTTTTTCTGGTTATCGTGCGTTAGTTCACTAAGTCTTCCGCATCTAACCACCCGGATCGGGTCTATTTCGCCCGCGTGCGCCGTGTCTTTCGCATCTAATAAACTTGCCCAAATGTATCATCGGCACCAGTTGCACCAGTTGCCCCATTGTCACCCAGGCCAAACAGCCGGGTCATCGTTTCAACACTAACAAGGCCATCGCTGATCAGGTTGGAGGCGGCGATCCGGGCGTCAATTGCTGCGCAGACCGGGCACAATTCGTACTCCTGATCCACGGCAGGCACACGGCCCACCCCCGTCGTCATGGCCGCCCACACGGCAGCCAGGTCTTGATCGGTGATGAGTTCAGGCCCCACTTGCATCACAGGCACCATTGCCCCATCTACGGACACGCGCACCCCGTACTTGCTTTCGTATTCCAGGGCGTCGAGAGTGTCTTGGGTGATGGGATCGGTGTGAAGGACCACGATTGGATCGGGCGGGGCGTCTTGCGCAAAAAGCTGCGTGTGAATGATCACCATTGGCCGGTCTTGGTTATCTTGCATTTTTATGACTCCGTTCTATTCCAGTGAGTGCCCCGGCCTGCGATCAACTTGGTCAGGGCGTACGATTCCAGCAGGCGCTTCTTTTCTTCGCGTGTCATCGGGATGAATGTACTTGGCGCGTTGACGGCAGCGCCCTCGCGTTCGTGCATATCCTGATCAAAGGCCGGGTCCAATGCAGCAATTGCCCCATTGCCCCCTGTCTCTTTTTTACTATGCGATGTTTTTGCCATGCCCCAAGTGTAGCAACTTGGAAAAAGAAGTCAATACCAGACGCCAGGCCCCGGTGCCCAGGTGTATTACGTGGTAATTACGATGTAATTGGATTGCGTGGTAATTCCGATCAAATTGGCCTATATTGGGGGTTGACAAACCTGTTAGCCATGTTATACAATCATAACCAGTTGGTTATACATTTATATCGACAAACCGAACCGGGGAATCATGGACAACAAATATACGCATGTGCGATTGCTGCGCACCACGGCCCGCAAACTAAAGAAGATTGGCGCCGAGACGAACGAGACGATTATCCAAGTGGCCGAACGATTGACCGAGGCAGAAATGAAGCGGTTGGGCATCCAACAAAAGGAGACGGACCCGAAAGAATAACCCAATAGATCGGTTGGGACCGGCACGTGAGACTAACACGCCCGGCCCCGTGGACACGTTGCTTGAACAACGTGTCGCCCCCATTGTAACGCCTCTAATCGGGCCTTACAAACACCCGCGTATCTTTTAGTCAAAGGATACGCTTTTTTGTGGGAGGACAACAACATGAACACCCAAGAAAACGCCGTTACCAAAGTAATTAAAGATTTGTACGCCTCACTTGTAAACCTTGTCGGCTTCATTATCAGCCACACGTCGGATCAGTTGGCCGACATTGCGATCCGGGCCTTGCCCATCCTGATCCCGGTGCCCAACGCCATCGGCATCTATTTCGTTTCACAATCGGCCCTTGGCTTTAGTGATCACCAGGCCCTTGCTTTCGCCCTGGCGATTGAGTGCGCCCTGTTTGGCCTGTCGGAAGTCGTGTTGATGATGTTCGACGGGTTGCAGGACAACGAGGCCGTGTACCGATGGCCGTTTCGCCTGTCGGTCGGCGTGGCCACCTTGACGATGATCCTGATCATTCTAATCGTCTATTGGTTGGAAACCGCCCACCCCATTCTGGCCGTCTTGCCCCTATTTTCGGCAGCCGGTGCCGCAGCCCTGGCGCTGCGCCGATGGGATATTCGGAACAAGAACCGGCAGGCCGACGAGTTGGCGACCGCCCGTTCGGTGAACGTTCACTTAGAACAAGCCCTTGGAACGATTGAGGCCGAACGACAGGCGGAACGCGACCGGGTGAACGCCGAACGCCAAGCCGAACGTGAACGGATGAACGCCGACCGACAGGCCGAGGTGGAACGGTTGAATGAACTACGGATCGAAAACGCCCGCCTGGCGGAACGGGCCAGCGCCCAGGCGAACGCCGCCACACCTGGAACGAACGCCAAAGCGAACACCCAGGCCGACACCGACCAGCGCCGCCGCATCGTTTTGGACTACTACCGAGACAACCCCGGCGTGTCCTACCAGGCCGCGGCGAACGACTTAGGCATCGGCAAAACGACGGTCTACAACGCCGTGCAGTTTTGGGAGAAGGCCGGAACGATCCACGTGAACGGCAACGGGGTCGAGGTGGTGAAATGAAACGACTGATCATCATTGCCTTAATTTTGGCCGTGGCGGCATTCATTCTAGGCCAGTTGCCCGAACAAGTTTGGAACGACTTCCGGGGCCTGGCGCTAGGGCTAATTGTCGGCACGGTTGGCGGAATGTACATCGGAACGAAGGCAGAACGCAACGTCAAAGCAGACCGGGCAGCCCGGCAAGCATGGATCAAGGCGGAGGTATAACAATGGAAACCAGACAGATCAGCATTGAAGCAAACATTATCACCAAAGTCTTGCAGGCCCGCGGCGTCAAAGCCGGGCTTGAGTTGGACGAGGCCCGGCGCGTCGTTCACTTGATGACGCCGTCCAGCGTGATCTACCGCCTGCGCATCGACGCCCAAACGCCCGTCGATAAGGTCATGGCCTTACAGCCCGACTTTTGCAGCCACGTTAGCCGCTGGCGCGTGGACCACATCGACTTGCCCGACGACTTTTATACCACCGTCCGGGTGGATCGGGATAGCCAAACCATTGAGATCAACCGGGTCGACCCGCAGATCGTGCCCTTTATGGATTGCATGAAGGATTGGAAGGCCCGCCCGATGACGGCCTTTTGCGGCCTGGCGTACACGTTCGGCGGCCTAAAGTCTGTCACCTGGCGCTTGGATGACGACAACCAGCCCCACGTGCTAATCGCGGGCACCACGGGCAGCGGCAAGACCAACGCCCTAATGGGCATCATTGCCAGCCTGGCTTTCAACAACAGCCCGGAAGTTTTGCAGTTTTACATCGTCGACATGAAACGCAGCAAGGACTTGCGCCCGTTGGACCTATTGCCCCACGTGGCAGCCGTGGCCCGTGAACCAGGCGACGCCGTCGAAATGTTGGAAGCGTTCCACGCCAACATGGAGGAACGCGAACGCGGGCACGCCAGCAAGGCCGTGCGCCGGGTCCTAATCCTTGACGAGTTGGCCAGCTTGACCGAATCCAAGCACCGGGCCGTCGTCTTGGACTTGTTGTCTGATATTGCCCGCAAGTGCCGCGAGTCTAACGAGAACCTAATCGTTTGCACCCAATCGCCCAAGCAGACCGTATTGGGCGACCAACTGAAAGGACTATTGGCGCTGCGCCTAGTCGGGGCCGTAACCAGCAAAGTCGAGGCCAACACTGCCGTGAATATTCCCGGCAGCGGGGCCGAAATGTTGCCCGGCAAAGGGGCGATGATCTATCGCAACACCGGCAGCATGAAACGCTTTCAGGCCCCGTTGGTCGAGGGTCCAATGGCCATCGTACGCCGGGCCAAGATGATATGGGAGGACGTGCCCCCCATCGTCGCCCGTGTACCTGTAGTCGCCCAGGTGCCCGAAATCGCCCATGCCCAGGCCCCGGTGCCCACGGTGCCCGCCACGACGTTTGTGGCCCCCGTGCCGCCCGCCCAGGGGCAAGTGGACAAAGACGCCGCCAAGATTCGGCAGGCGTGGCAGGACGGCGCCAAGTTGGCCGACCTGATCCGTATCATGGTCGACAAGCCGGGCGACAAAACCGTGAACACGGGCGGCGCGGGCCGCACCCGCACCTTGGCAGCGATTGAGGCCCTAAAGGCCGAGAAAATCGCTACTATCGCTACTACTACTACCGCTACTACGCCAAAAGCGTCTATTTTTGACCAAAAACAGCCAAAAAGAGGCATTTTTCCCCGTAGTAGTAGTAGTAGTAGCGATTTGAAGGCAATGTAAAAGGAGGACCGCATGAAAAGCATGAGTGACACGACCCGCAATATTATTATGATCGTAATCGGATTGGTGGCCCTGATGATCTTCTTTTTGATCATCTTGGGCCTGATCTGGATTATCAACGGCGGGCAGGCCGTAAACGACGCCTTGACGACTTCTTGGCACGCCCTGATCGTAATCGGGGCCATCGTCGTCATGTTTGGCATCGTTGGGGCCACGTTATTGGTGGCCCACGTCAGCACCAACAATCTGATCCGCTTCCAGGCCGCCGACGACCGGGGCGAAGCGTTCCGGCACGTGATGAAAGGCATTGGCGGCCAAGACAAAGAGATCGCCCGCCTGGCCAATAGCATGGCCAAGGAACAAGTGCGCGTGATGTTGTCGCAGCAGCAGCTTCCCGGCCCCGCAGCGCCCGCCGCCGAGGAACCCGCCGAGGCGCAATGGTGGCAGATGGCCGCCGTGGAGGATGACGCCAATGGGCTTTCTTGATTACCTTTTAGGCACGGACACGCCCACCCGCAAGAAGGGCACCAAGGGCACCAAGGGCACCAAGGGCACCAAGAAGGCCACCAAGGCGAAGGACCAGGCCCGGCACACGTTTCTATTGCACGCCCCCGTCTGCGCACCACCACGGGCGGCGATGGACCCGATCCTCGAACAGTACGGCATCGTCAATCCCGTATGGTCGGACCTGTTACAACTGGATAGCCGGGGCGCACTTAGTAAGGGCTTTCAATTCCAAAGCCCCACCGAACCCCAGGCCCGTTACACCGTCGCCCAGCGCGTCAAGTTGACGGTGAACCGGGCGCAAGCCGGATGGGTCGAGTATCTATTGCACCGGGCCAATTTTGTCGACGTGATCGGAGGCAGCATCGACGGGCGCAATCGGGAATGGGCCAGCCGCCACAATGGCACCATGCCAAAGCCGTGGGTATTGAAGGGTTGCAAGCCTAAAGCCTAATTCGTGGTAATTACCACGTAATAGGCCCCGACGCCGGGCAACAAAAAAGCGGCCTATCTAGGATTGAGTGCTAGATAGGCCGCTTTTTTGTTACTTGGTTATTGGTGTAAGCGCTTACACGGGGCGACGGGTGCCCGGTGTTTGGTCGGGCGGCGCTGCTTTTCGCCCACAATTCGCTTAATCTTGCGCACCAAGGCGTTTTGTTCCCTTGGCGGCAGTTTATCGAAACCCGACAAAAGCTTATCGATCTCGTTTTGGGACACTTGCAACCCTCCAATCCCCGTATTGTGTGGTAATTACCACAAATTAGCGCTTGACCGTGTCCCCGTCGCGCAATTCCTCGACCATTTTGCCCACTTGCACCCGCAGGCGTTGCACTTGCGCCGTGCATTCTTGCAGGGCCGCCACGTCGCGCTGGACCAACTCCGTTTCCAACTCCACAACCCGCCCGATCAATTCCACGTTTTGACGTTCCAATTTGTTGGCGTTCATTTTCAATTTCCTTTTTATGCAAAAGCCGGGGCCGCGTTGGCGTTCCGGTGTAACTCGACTAAGGCGGCGACAACCTTGGACAGGTCGACGCCGTGCAACTCACTTACGGGCGTCAAAGCCCCCACGACGGTCAGGATTACGTCGCCCAACTCATCGACAGATAAACCTATCTTACGGGCCAGCGCATCGACACAGCCCCGCCCCGTGGCGTTGGCGTGGGTCAGAATGGCCACCCCTTCGGCGTGGGTCAGGTCGGCGCTATTATCGGCCCGGCCCCCGCTGAATCGTTTGCACCACTCGCCCAGCTTGCGATCACAGGCGTCTTGCGTGCCATAGATGGCCATGCCCACTTCGGCCAGCACCACCCGGTCCACCACATCCATCACGTCAGCGGCAGCCACGGGGGCGGCCTTGGCGCGTTTGAATTTATAGACCACGTTGCCCGCCTCACTGAGAACCGGATCGCCGTTAAAATCTTTCTTTGGTTCGATCACGACCTCGAATTTGTATTCGTGAAACACCCGGCGCTTACGGGCCACGTCGATCTTGGGCGCTTCCCCGTCAAATTGCGCCACCCCCTCGACCGAAAACGGCAGCAGGTGGAACGCTTCCGGGTAAACCGTGACGATCTTCATTTGGCGCTTGTCGTCCGGGTACAAATGGACGCACGGTCTAAACTCGCCCGACTTCTTATCGTCGTACGTGCCCACCACATAACCGCACACGTTTTCTGTTTTGTCGCCAGCGCCCACGGTCGGGGCGTCGGTTGTGTAACCGCGCCCGTGGGCCGCTTGCAGCAATGCTTCAATCGCTTCAAATTGCCCGATCTCTGTTTCAGCCCCCACGGACATATCCACCCGCACCCCATCGGCCCGGTAAAATGGAATTGAGGCCCTAAATTTGTACGTCATCGGTAATTATTCCTATGTTGAAATTAATTATAACCTGGCTATAATTATCGCCTATCCACTATAAGTATACCGCAAAACATCTGCATAGAATGTAAAGATTGCTACATTACCAAAAAGATTCCCGTGATAAGATTAGCCACGTAAGACAAAATCAAAAGGTTTTTAACCAATAGGAGACAAATATTATGGCACGCCTGACACAACGAAAAATGGTCATGTTTACACCGGAAGAATTACAGTGGTTAGCCCAATTGGCCGAGATCAACACATCGGGCAACGAGTCCGAATTGGTGCGCCGGTTGCTGCGTATCGCCATGCGCAACCCCGAAAAGTTCGGGTTGCTATTGCCGCTTGAGGATGAAGCCGAGGGCAACGGGGCCAACAAATAAGGCCCCTTCACAAGAATTTTCAAAGTAGTATATTGAAACACGCACCCATTTATACGGAGACTTCAAAATGAGACGTTTAACGGCAGAACAGTACAAAGCACAGAGAGAGAGATACGACGCCCGGCAACTAAAGCGCGAGGCCGCTTACGAGGCCAAGGTCGAGGCAGCAATGGCGCAATTTCAGGCCGCCGACACCGTTTGGTGTGTTGTCGATGACGCCGACACCGACGATCCGGATTACCCGATCCATTACTTTTTGACCAAAGAGGACGCCCTGATCTTTCACGGCGACGAGGTCGAGGAATGGCTGATGCAGGTGCCGACGCCCGCGGGCGCGGAATGTACAATCGCCCACGTGGCCAGCTTCAAAATTCCCACCGACTACGTGCCCCAGGCCCCGGTGCCCGTCGTCGCCCAGGAGGCCCCCCAGGCCCACCAGGCGGCCCAGGTGCCCGCCCAGGTGCCCACGGGTATTACACAGCCGGGCCTATTCGACGCCATGCCCGAAATGGGCGAAATGACGCCGAACGATTGGACGCCCCCGGCCCATATGACGTACGACCAATGGGAGGCCATCGGGAGAGATTTCCAACTCATGCAGGCATCGGGCAAATGGTGGCTTGGGGCCTGGCTGAATGAGGGCGAGAAACGTTTCGGGGAGACTTACACCCAGGCGATTGAATTGACAGGGCACGGCTTGGAAAACCTGAAAAAGGCCGCTTGGGTGGAACGCAATGTCAAGAAAGAGGACCGGGTCGAGGGACTATCATGGACCCATCACCACGACGTTGCCCACTTGCCCGCCCACGTCCAGCGGGCGCTACTGGCCGAGGCCCTACGGCTTGACCTGTCGACACGGGAATTAAAGATCGAGGTGAAAAACTATCAAGCATCTATTGCCCCGACGCCAGAACCGGCCCCGGCACCAGCGCCCGACGACGTGCCGTTCGACGTTTGCGGCAGGATCGTCGAGGCCCTGATCAACGACGAATCGGGCGACGCCGCCGAGTTTGCGGGCTACCTGATGAAGGACATCAACGACGACGTGCCCGCCGCCGAATACGAAGTCGACGAGGCGGTGCCCACCGTGACCCCGGACGTGATCGAGGCGGTGCGCGAAACGTTGCAGTTTATCGACTACGCGCCGACCGCCTGGCGCGAGGCCGCCGAGGATCGTTGGTTCGGCAAAATGTTCGTCGAGTTGCGCGGCGTCGAGGATGACAGGTTTTTTGTCGAACGCCTGATCAAAGAATACGGGGCCGGGCGCGTGGACGAGGCGATCACCGTAGCGCCCAACGCCACCAACACGGCCCCGATTCAGAAAATGTTGGCGCTTTACCCCGCTTGCTTTTTGGCGGACCACCGGCAAGTCGTGTTTTACCTTGGCAAATATCCCGCCCACTTTGCCAAGCAGTTCAAAGAATTGGGGCGGACGGTAAGGGCAATGTGACCATTCAGAACCCCGCATTATTTGCCGCAGGTTTTTGGGATTGGTCCATCTTAGACGGTTGTTTTGGCGAAGGAAAAGCAAGTATTTCAGACATTGACGGCGTGATCGAACGAAAGGGCAAGTGTCTCTTTATAGAGACAAAACGCCCCGGTGTTCTAATCCCGCAGGGGCAACAAATTACGCACCAAGCCCTGATCAAAAGCGGCCATTCGGTTTTAATAATCTTTGGCCACACCAACAAGCCCGTCCAAATGCGCCTATTGACGCCACGGGCCACACTGGAATACGAGAACGCCAATATCGACGACTTACGATGGATCGTGGAAAAGTGGTGGAAGTGGGCCAATCGTGGCCAGCAGGTTCAATTAGAGGACAAACAAATGTTACCCGCCGAGACAATGAGTTTGATCAACCGAAAGCGATGGCTGACCACATCGGGCCTCGCGGATCTCCCGGCCACGTTGACGCCGGAGGAAAACCGCAGCCTGGCCGACTACCGCCGCATCATGGACGACACCGGGCATTGGTTGCTGGCCGACCAGGTGCGCAAGGCAGAGGATGAAGTCAACATTGCCGCCCGCCGTTGCAAATGGACCGCCACCCAATACCGGGCGGCCCTCGACCAGAAATACGCCGATCTGTTGGAGAATTACCCGGAACACAGCCGGGCAGAGTTGGAGGCGGCGGGCCGGGTGGCGTGGGCGTGGGATTTTAACGAACGGCGCCAAACGGAAACCATCCGCTACTTACACCACGCCATGCTGGCGGATCAGCCCCGTGAGGCCCGGACGATGTACATGGATAAGGCGGAGAAGTTCAAATGGACGCCCGCCCAGCTTAAAGCCGAATTGTCGTTTGACACCGGCAGCAACGAAACCAAATGACTACCAAAGAAGCGTTTACGATTTTACATCATTACTTAGAGGCGGATCGAAAGCGGAGGCGGTCCCAATTGAGGGACCGCCCCAACAAACAACCGTACACCGACGCGATGGCCGAGATCAACCGGGCCGAGGAAGCCTTAAAGGTTTTAACCCTCGACGCCGAAACGCCCCGCCCAACGCAATCGGCGCTATTTTAGAGTAGCGCCCCCTGAATTTTTTAATAATTGTCTTGGAGACAATCACCAATGATCAAGCACAACGACCGCACCCTGATCGAAGATATTAAAAACAAGTTGACCCTGCGCGACGTGATCGCCCATTATGGCGGCGCGGAACTACACGGCGAGGGCGACCAGTTGACCGGGCACCACACCGCCCACACGTCCATCAGCGGCGACAGTTTGACCGTCGACAACCGCCAAGGCGTGTATCACTGTTTCAATTGTGGCCAAGGCGGCGACATTTTCTCTTGGGCCGGACATGCCCGATGGAACGGCAGCTACAACGACAAGAACGCCGACCAGTTCAAAGAGGTATTGACCGACCTGGCGCACTTGGCAGGCGTCGACGTTCCGACGTTCGACCCCGTGGCCGCCGCCGAACGCCGCAGCATCGAAGAAATTTGGCAGATGGCCACCGATTACTTTGTGGGCCAGTTGACGCCCGCCCACGTGCAATACTTGACCGGGCGCGGCTTTACGGAGGCCACGATCCAGGCCGCCCGGATTGGCTACGCACCAGCGGGCAAAACCAATCTACTCGCCCACTTGGTCGACAAAGGCGTGATCTTGGATGACATGCTGAAAACGGGCCTGTTCCACCGGCACGACGACGACAATATGGAGGACTATTTCCAGGGCCGGATCGTTTTCCCTTACTTGCGCTTTGGCCGCCCGGTCTATTTCAACGCCCGCGAGACAACCGAATCGCCCGAATGGGAACGCAAGCAGGGCATGAAGTACAAAAAATTGGCCGTGAACAACGCCAAACACCCGTACATCAGCAAAGAAGTGTTCAACGGTTATTTTTACGGCGAGGACAGCGCCATGCGCGCCGACGCACTGATCTTGACCGAGGGTTTGGCCGATTGCCTGGCGGCGATGCAAGAAGGTTTTGCTGCGATCTCGCCTTGCACCACCCGATTCAGCGAAAAGGATTGGCCCCGCCTGCTATCCTTGACCGAGGGCGCCAAGGTGATTTACATCGTAAACGACAACGAGAAAAGCAAGGCAGGCGAACAAGGGGCATTGGCCACGGCGGAAATGTTATGGATGCAGGGCCGCATGACGAAGATCGTCACCTTGCCCTTGCCCGTGGGCATCGACAAGATCGATTTGAACGACTTCTTGCAAAACCAGGGCGTTGACAGCTTCCGGGCGCTATTACCCCAGGCCAAGACCGTGCTGGACTTGAAGATCGAGGCGATGGCCCAGGCCACGACCGACGAAGAAAAAATGGTCATCCAGCGCGAGGCCGTGGCCCTGATCGCGGCAATCAACGACGATTATTACCGCAGCAAGTGGGCCGACACGGTCCCGGCGCTGTTGGGGATGGGCAAGCGCGAGTATAACAAGTGGGTGAAAGCGGCCACGGAGTTGATCGAACGGGCCGACGCCGCCCAGGCCGCCCAGGACCGCCAGAACGCCCGCACACGGCCCTTAATCCAGATCAACGACCGCCAGTTGTCAGCGGTGGCCGATGACGCCCTGGCGGCCATTGTAGGCCACGTCGACGGCCCGGTGATGTTTGTCCGGGGCGGCGCGTTGTGCCGGGTGGTGCAGGATGAAAACGGGGTCCACGGCATCCAGGAGTTAGGCAGCGGGCCAATGCTTCATTTGTTGTCAGTCGTGGCCGATTGGGTGAAGATGGGCGAGGACAAGCGCGGCGAGGAATATTCGCAGGACGTTTTCCCCCACCAAGACGTAGCCACCCAGCTATTGAGTGCGGGCGAGTGGAAAAACGTGCCCGCCTTGGCCGGGATCGTATCGGCCCCGGTGTTTGGCCGTGACGGCAGTATCAGCGCCACGCCGGGCTACAATCCCAAAACCCACTTACTTTACACGGGCGGGGCCAAAATCGGCAACGTCGAACCGACGCCCGACAATGTAGCGTGGGCCAAAACGATGATCTTGGATGAATTGTTGGGCGACTTCCCGTTCAAGGATGACGCCAGCAAGGCCCACGCCGTCGCCTACGCTTTATTGCCCTTCGTGCGTGACCTGATCAGCGGCCCGACCCCGGCCCATGATGTAGACTCGCCCACGCCGGGCACGGGCAAGGGTAAATTGATCAACGCCTGCGCTTTTCCGTTCTTGGGCCGTGACGTGCCATCAATGGCCGCCGCCAAGGACGACGACGAGTGGCGCAAGCGCATCACGACCAGCATGATCGCCGGGGATACGCACGTCGTCATCGACAACGTGAACCACGAATTAGATTCGGGGGCCTTGGCGACAGCGTTCACCGAACGAGTTTGGAAGGACCGCACCTTGGGCGCCAACAAGGGGATCGCCATTCCGATCCGCACGGCTTGGGCCATCACGGCCAACAATGTCAAAATGTCGCAAGAAATGGCCCGGCGCTGCGCTTGGATTCGCTTGGACTCAAACACCGAAAAACCTTGGGAACGCACCGAGTTTCGGCACCCTAATCTTAATGAGTGGGTGAAGGCCAACCGCGACAACCTGGCGACGGCCCTGCTTACCCTGATCAATGCGTGGGTGGCCCAGGGTATGCCCCGCTTCACCGAACGGGTAAAAGGCAGCTACGAGGAATGGTCGGGCGTTTTGGGCGGCATCTTGGAAGCGGTCGGCATTCCGGGCTTTTTGGAGAACGAAGCCGAATTGTACGAACGGGTGGTCAGCAAGTCCGACATTATGAACGATTTCATCAAGGCGTGGTGGGAGAAACACAACAACGCCGCCACGTCGTCTTACGACCTGCTAAAATTGGCGAGTGTGTCCGACAACGACGCCGACAACCGCACGGGCGAATGGTCGAACCTGTTGGCCGACATTCTCACAAGCCCGTCGCAAACCGGGCGATTGGTGGCCTTGGGTAAACTGTTAGGCAGCAACCGCGACAAGGTGATCGCCGGATACAAGATCGTTTTTGCCAAGATGCAGCGCGGCAAGGCGTTCTGGCGCTTGGAAAGTGCCGCCCGCTAAGAAAACGGGGCCAAAGATCGAAAAGTGGTAGGGGATCATTTTGATCCCCTACCACTTTTTTTTGCCCCTGACAGGTGTAATTTTGCTAAAGTGGTAGGGGATGGTAGGGGATTCTACACCGATCTCTACGCGGGAAACAAAAAGTTTTTTTCTAAAATGTATTATGATCAGAAATGAAAAAATATTGTATTTTCATAGGGGCCAATCGGTGTAGAATCCCCTACCATCCCCTACCACTTCCATCGATTTACACCTGTCAGACGTATAAAAAAGTGGTAGGGGATCATTTTCGATCCCCTACCACTTTTTGCGCCGCCGCCCCAATCCAGGCCGGGCGCACCTATTTCGTCATAATTACCACACAATCGGCCCTAGCCGCCGTACAGCCACGACAACAAGACCATGCCCAGGAATAGAAACCCGGCCACGATGAAACCCAAGCCAAACGCCGTTACATTATCCCGGCGCTGTTGCCTATATTGCCCCGTGGCCTCACGTATAGCGTCCACCTGCGCTTGCAGGGCTTGGAGTGCTACTAGGACACCCTGCGCTTGCTGTAGGCCGTCCTGTGCGTTTTGCGGCGCTTGGAGGGTACTTGGCGGGGCAGATGGCCCAGGCGGGGCAATGTCGCCAAATGTGACTTCCCGCAGCCGGGCCGTAATTTCGGGCAGCAACATTTTTTCGGCGCGCAGTTGGGCGATCATTTGGAGGACTTGCATATCGCGGTCGGTCAGGAGGCGATCCCCGCCGTGGCCGCTTGCGCCGGGCGACAAAAAGGCGGCGTAATCCCGGCACCAGTTGCGGATCGTATTGGGCGACGCGTTGCAGGCCCGCGCCGCGTCGGCTGGCTTATAGTCCATAGGTCACTTGGCACCCGCTTGCATAGTTGGATTGCAACCTTGCAGCCTTGGATTACAGATTGGAACGTTGCAAACCACGGCCTATTTCGTCATAATTACCACGTAATAGGCCCATGATAACGGATCGGGCCTTATTTTTCTAAATGGTGGAGGACCAAATGAAGATCAGTCTGTTGATCGCTGCGTGGAAAGAGATACCGACCCAGCACCGGGTCTATTTTGCGGGCATCGTTGGCGCGGTGATCGTGGGCGGCCTGGCGCTTGGATACGGGCCACAGGTGTTTGCGGCCTTGGCCGGGTAAGGTGTAAGCGCTTACACGTCTATTACGTGGTAATTACCACACAATAGGGCACAAAAAACCCGCCTGGCGACGAAAACCGGGCGGGCCTCTTAAAAAATAGTGGCCGGGTTAGCAAGACCCGGCCACGTCCATCAAAGAAAGGAAGTAAGGAGACAACAACAAGCAAGAAAGTACCAACTTCATCACCACAACAACAACATCACCCGCCCTTATTGTACCAGTCTGGAAAAGCGTGTCAATAGCCCAACTCGATCCCGTTCAGCCCGTACGTAATCGTCTTTTTGCGGGCGGCGTAGAGTGTCTTATCCCATAATTCGATCACACGGGCCACGGGCAGCCCTTGGATCGTGGCCGCCAAGATCGTGACCTTGTCGGTTACATCGGAGTTAGAGACGGCGGCCCGATTGTGCCAGTAAACGCCGTTGACCAAAAACACGGTCCAGCGCCCACCGTCCATCACCGCGAAGTCGGGCACCACGCCGCCCGCCCGCGTGCGCCCGCCGTCGATCTCCGGTTGAAATAGAAATTGGTGGCCCTCCTGTTGCAAAAAGTCGTAGACCAGCAACTCCGGGATCGTGCCCGACGTGACGCCGTTGCCTACCCCGGCCTTTTGTAGCTTGCGGATGCGCCGGGCCACGCGATACGATTCACTGTCGCCGCCCAATTCGTCGGCAATTTCCCCGATCAGGCGCGTTTCTATATCTTCCGCCCCATCTAGCGCCCCGGCCACCGTTTGCGGCAGGGACATACTAAATTTAACGGACGGCAGATCATCAAATTTCTGTTTGAGATCGTGCAGTTTGGGCAGCGGTTTGACGCCCACCCGTGACAGTTTTTTCATTACGCCGAATAAGTCCCGGTTTGCGTCTGTTCAATCGTAATATTGTAAACACTTTTTAGCCGGTTGACGCCCGACGAGGGCCGTTCGTACTGTTGCAAGGCTTCCGACGCGTTCAAGACCTTGACCTCATATTGCAGGCCGTCCACATCTTCATAGATAAAGGGCGGCACTTGTTTGATCAAGGCGTCCAGATGCGTAACCATTTGGGCCGCGGTGTAGGATGAGATCGTGCCATCCAACATTTGCAGGGCATCCGCCACCGTGATCGGCAGCGACCAGCGCCAGCGATCCATCACCATCGGCATGTACTTGACCCGGATCGCGTTAACGACGGGCGTTTCGGCGTAATCATCAGTGGCCAGTGCCACGGCGATCTTGAGTTGGCGACTTGCCGGGCGCGTGGAATAGTCCGACCAACGCAATTCTTGGCGGTTGCTTGTCACCCGGCCCAGGTATTCCCAATCGGTCGACGCGTCGTCTTGGTAGTACACGTCGACATAACGGGCCGACGTGATATTTTCGCCTGCGATGTAAACGGACTCCCAATCTTTTTGAATTTCTTTCAATTGGCCGTAAAACCACCCCGTTTCCATGTAGCCCAACTGGTTAAATTTGGCCGTGCCGCTGGCGTCGCGGTATGGGTTTTCGGCGTTCTTGGGCAAGTAAATCTTCATTGGCGTGGCCCCGGCGCCAACCCACAAACAATTGTGCGTTACGTCCCAGGCGAGGCCGTTGCCCGTGACGCGGCGGGGCAGCGAGGCGACATAATGCCACCCTTGGCTATTCCAGGCCCACACGGTCGACCAGCCCAGCGTGGTATCTTCGGCGCGCACCAGGGCGATCAACCAATAGTTATGGGAACACAGCGAAACCACCCGGCCCTGTTTGTAGGGCGGCAAGCCCTCCTCTTTGTTGAGGCCCACGGGCAAGACTTGCGATCCGTTAAATTGCAACAAGTCCAGGCCAACCGGGATAAAGATCGCCCCTTGATGGTGGATCATGCCCTTGCCATTATTCGGATCGATTTGATTCCACCGGGTCACACCATAGACTTTATTGCCCGCCCCGACCCGGTAAAGGCCCTCGTCGGTCGATACGTACATATCGTCGCCCAGGCCCGCCATGCCGGTCACTTCGTAGCCGTCCGGGCCAATCTGGAAAGGCCCCGACCAGGTTGACCCGTCGCCCGTGTACCAAACGTCGTTTTGATAGGCCCGCCAGAGTAGGCCGCCCCACCGGGCGAACATATGGGCATCGATCCCCGTTTTGGTGGCCAGCGCGTCTGTGCTTTGCGTGTAGGTCAGGGCGTCAGCGCCGCTACTTTTGGCAATCCAAAGCACGTCGCCAAAGGCGCACATATCGACAGCATTGGCGACCGTCTTGCCAGAGTTGACGCCCTCACTCCCACTGTAATAAGACAAGTAATCGGTGCCGATGAACCAGGCCGTTTGCGTCGCGCCCGAATCGGCCTTATTTTCGTAAATCTCGATCTTGGCGATATTCTCCAACGGATCGCCGCCCGTGTACGTGACCATGTAATAGAACGGGAAATATTGACTGTCAGACCAGACCGACCCGTTGTACTTCTTTTGGGTGTAGGCCGACGCCCCACGATCCCAAACAGGCAGCGTGAACGTTTGGCCGGGCGTGGTCGGCTTGAGGATGACCCAAGCGTATTGTCCGGTCGTGATCGTCTGTTCTTGGATGTTGAACGAATAATAATTTAGGCCCAACTCCCCATCCAGGACCACGGCAGCCGTGCCCCAATTGGACCCCGCCGCGGGGTTAGTGGTCAGCGATGGACTTGCCGAAATGTCGGAATAAATCAAGGCCGTAACGCTGATCCCGGTGCCCCCGTAAATCGGGATAAACACGCGATCAATGGCATCCTCCGGGCTGTTGATCCGAAAGAGAAAGGCCACCTGCGTATACGCGCCGCCCGCAGCGCCCACCACCAACGGCGTTACACCGACAACCGGCAGATTTTCCACTGTGTGCGTGTACGATCCGCCCGTAAACGAAATGTTATTGAATGAGTAGTAAGGCGGCAAGATGACCTGATTGGGGAAGCGCGTATCCAATTCGGAATACAGCGTGCCCCCCGTGTCGGCTTCGCGCTTGCTGATCCCGGCTTCCCAGGATTCCATCAACCATCCGGCGTAGTTCATGTAATCGTCGTAGCTTCCCAGGCCCGCGCCCAGTTTGGCGGCCATCGGATTGGCCAACGACTTATTGCGCGACTGATAATTAAAAAGCAGGTAATCCCGCAGCGAACCCGGAACGCCCATTTTGATGTGACCAGAACCCATAAATAAAATCCTTAAATAACACTAAAAGGCGGAATGTCGTTCAATGAAATGTATGTTGGCGTGCCAGCGGCCAGGGTCATGACGCCACTCGTCGTAATGTCAACACGCGCGTGGGCGTCAGTTCCATTTACTTGATTTAACATTTGTACGGGTGGGTAATGGCCCGCTGGCAACGTGGCGATGATTGTGCCGACGCCCGACGTTCGGGCAACCAGTCCGCGCAAGTAGACCATGTCGCCAATCTTTCGATATTGCCCACCTTGCCAGCCACCACCATAGTTAGCCCACCCGGAACCAAACGATAGATTATTCCACGCGCCGAAGTTTCCAGACCAAGTATGTACACTACCAAGGATGGTGTACATATCTCCGTTATTGATACGGAGACGCACACCGGCACCTGTTTTAGCGTTTATGTACGTGTCGCCATTTCCGTCTTGAAGAAACCCGTACTCGCTGGTGTTATTGTGGTCAACATGGGACACAGACGCGCAATCACCGTGCCCGGTTGCACTGAGTGCCGATCTGCCAGCAACCACCAGCCGATCCGTGTCGTAGGCAATACCAACTTGCCCGCCCGCCAAGGCAAGATGGACATCACCATAGGTTGTTGCCGGTGAAGTAGGAACGCCGCCTTCGATATAGGTGTTGCCACCTCTTTTTCCAGCCGCATTGTCGGACGATCCAGCTATGATATACAGGTTGCGCCCGTTGCCGCTGTTTACGGTAGACGCGCCACCTTGAACCAAAATATATTCGCTGGTAGCGCCGCCTGTGCCCGGCTTGCCCAAGCGCAAGGTGCCCACAATTTCGACATTGGCACCACCGAACCCGCCGTCGTAACCCAGGACGATCACCCCGGCGCCAACCCGGATAAAATCAACGCGTGCGCCCGAATCGTGAAAGCCGATCACGGTGTAAGTCAGGCCGTTGATCAACAGTGTCGTTTCGGTTGTATTCCAGTTGGCGGCGGTCGGCGTGTAATCTTTGGCGATCTCGCCAACGTATGCCGTGTAATTGCCTTGACTTGCAAACGCGGCGTCGGTCAAGTTGACGCCGTAAGCCCTCAGAATGCCCAGGAGGGGCGACAAGAGGGTTAGGCCCAGGCGGCCCGCCGCATTGAGGACCACGGGCAATCCGGCGTCGTTGGTGCCCGTGGAGGCGTCCACGTGATCGCGCTTGCGCCAAAAATTCTGTTTAACCCAGTTTTGCACTTGGGCGAATAGGTCCATTAGCGCCGCCCCCCTAGACTTTGCCGACTATGCCGGAATTTTGCGGGCCGGTTGGGCACAAAGCGCCGCCAATATTCGTCGGCGGATTGCTGCCAAAATCGCATTTGAAAGGTATGGTGTTCTTTTTCCAACGGCGAGGCATCGGTCAGAAACAGGGCGAACAAAAAGGCCCGAATCTGATCGTTAAGTTGCGAAAATAGATCGGCACGGAACGCCGCCACGCCCCAATAACAAGCCGTCGTGATCAGGTGGGTTGCGGCAGTTGTGCCATTGAGGCCCCGCACCAGGTTTTGCAAGGTCGTGATCGTGGCCGATTGGGTGTAGCCTGCGTAACTCATCCATTCTTGGTCGATCTTGATGAAACCCGACGCCCCAATCATCGGCACGCCAGTCAGGGTTAGCGAAGTCGCGGCCACGTCCGTAATCGCCGCCGAGGTCGTCGGTACGGTCGTCGGCACCGGGCCATTGGCCGCCCAAAAGATCACCCGCCCGTCCACGCTGTACGGCAAGGCCCCCAGGCGCAACACTTCACCGCCTGATCCGTCCGGTTCCACTTCCCAGGCGGGCACGTCAACCCACGTAAACGCGCCATTTTCCGGATCGACCGTAATATCGCCCACTTGGACGCCCGTATAGGCTTTTTGCTGTACGTCGATGTGCCCGCGGATGTAGTGGGGCAGGGCGTAGGCGTAGACGTTCGATTGCCACCCGTCCGGGATCGTGTAGACAGAGGGCACCGAAACGCGCCCGACCCACTTGGACAAGGATTGATTTAGCGCTTCGTAAATTTCCACATTGGTCCAGCGATTATTGGACGAATCACGCATGATCGCCTTAATCCGGGCCAAAATTTCGGCTTGTGTTTGGAGTTCTTGAATTACGTTCATGGTGCCCTATATAAAAACAGGCGGATACGAACGCGAATAATTGCGCCCTTATCCGCCTGTTAGATGAAAAATCGGTTAAACAGTCGTCAAAACACCCGTAACCGTGATCGCGCCCTCAGTCCAGGCCGAGATACGCGCCCGCACCGCAAACAACCCGGTCACGTCGCCCCGGTAAATCCCGTCCGCCGTCGCCGTCAGGGCCGCCGTGTCGGACGTGGTCGGGCGCATCAGCAGGCCCTTCCAGTTGTTGCCGTCTACCGTGCATTCCCACGTGATCGTCGCAGTCACAACGCCTTGGATTTGCGCCGTAAACTTATTAAAATGCCCCTGCGTTAGCGTGATCGGGGCCATCGGCAGACCGTTCGCCGTGGCCACCGCCGCCGTGTGCATCGCGAAGGATTGAATTTCACCGCCAGGTTGCAACATGGCCAGCCCCCTTTATTGGTAGCCGCCCAAGAAGAACAGGCGAAGGGTAAATGCCCCGGCAGCAACATTGGTAAAATCAGCCGCCGACGTAACCGTGATCACGGGCGCTTTGGCGGCCACGTGAATCTTGGTGCCACTTGGCACACCTAGATCAATCGCCGCGGCGGTCGTGAATACGCTTGGCGTGCCTGTCGAGTAGCGATCTACGTCCGTACCATCACCCACTTGGATCGTGGCCGACGTGTCGCCCGTAAATCCGGTCAGATCAGACAAAATCGTTTGCTGGACAAAGGCCCCAATCGGGACTTCATCGGCCAAGGTATAGGTGCCGATGGCCGCGCCGCCGTCCGTCATCATGGCGCGGGTAACGCGTTTTGTGATCACCGATGGCGCTACGGGTTGCCAATCGTCATTGCGATCATTCAGCAAAACTTTCTTAAAGACACGGGTGCCGCCCGTTGTCTCATTGGTGTACAAATAGACACTATTCAGCGGGGCCGCGCTAAAGGGCAGCGCGTCACCGTCCGGGAGATCGTTACCGACCCAGGCGAAAGGGTATTGGCCGAAGGTGCCCGATCCGCGTTGTACGGGGACTTCTGGAAAAAACATTTTTACTACTCCTATCCAGGCGTTAATACCTGGCGGGGCGGCGGAAGATTCCACCGCCCCGATGATCCCGGCCCCTAATTACTTAGTGGTCGAGACGTTTTTCAAATAGCCGTGGGCCTTTTCGTTCATAACCACGAAACCAAACTCGCCCAAAACTTCCTTGAGTTTGAAATCGCCATCGCTTGCGCGGTCGTGAATGTCGAACGGGCGATAAGGCAGCCAGCCGACTTTGTCCTTTTCGCACATGTACAAGCGATCTGTCGGGCAGAAGCGATCCAGCACGATCCGGAGTTTGCCCAGGTCGGTATCAATGTGCGTGATCCGGTGCCCGCCGCGTTCCTCGTCGATGGTCGTTTCGATGTTCTCTTTGTACAGGGTCGTCAGCTTGCGCCGTAGGCGGCTGTTTACGATCACCGTGTCCGGGTCGCCACCAGCGTCGAAACAATCCTGTTGCAAATTCTCGACATACTCGCGGGTCAAAGCGGCGCTTGAAAGGTCTTCGACGTTTGAGGTGACGAAGTATTCAAAACCGCCCGCAGCGCGGGAAATGTCATCGGTGCCGATGTAGCGGGAACCGTGATAAAAGATGCCTTGAAGGGCCAGGGCCAACTTGCCCGCCTTATTGCGGCCACCCATGCCGCCACCACCACCGATCAAGCGGGTGATGTGGTGCGCCATCTGGTCATTGATCCCGTACTGGCTATTGATCTGCGCGGACCCCGTGACCTTGACGGCCTCAGAAATAATCTGCGTATAGTTGTACGGAATCGAAAGGGCGGTCGTATGCCCGGTCGAGGCGCTTGCGCCCTCTTTGCGGGCAATCGTGACGATCTTCCACGGTGAATCGTCGTCGTGGGCCGCAGCGGTAGACCCGGCAAAACCACGTGTGACCGTGGCCGTGTCCGTCGCCACCGAAACGATGTAGATCAATTCGGTGCCCACTTTGACAATGTCGCCCGCTTTCATCAGGGCACCCTCACCCGTTTGCACGTCCATATCCGTTTCCGAATCGGTCAGGGCTTCGTTCAGCGTGCCCGCGCGCAAAGAAAGGGTATCTTCCAGCCATTCGTACTTGGTCGACGGCCAGTTTTGCAGCTTAAACTTTTTTACATTGTCGATCCCAAAGAGGTCCAGAAGGGCCGCCTCAGACGGATCAATCATCGAAATCAGATCGTTGACCGACCGCTTATTGGGGCCGGTGTCGGTATAAGTAGATCGAGGTCCAGTTGCCACGTTTGTTTATTCCAGTGGCGCTTCTTTAGCGCCCGTTCAAAAGGTCCAGCACGTACGCGTCGGCGTTACGTTCCCTCATAAGCTGTTGATAGCGCTGTTCTTGCCGAGTCGTCGGCGTACTTGGCGCACCCCCGCCCAGGTAGACCGCATTGGCTTCGCTGCGTTCGGCAGCCGCGGCGCGTGCTGGTTGCGATTGCCGCTTCATGTAATCCACGGCCTTGGCCCAAGCGGCTTGTGGGCTTTCGGCGTCTTGCAGTTCTTCGACAGGTGCGCCGGTCGTGTCGGCAATCTGTTGTAGATCGGCCTGGCGGGCGCGTTCCCGTTCTTGGTCTTGGAGTTGGGCTTGGGTTGCGTTGGCGAAGCCGTAAGCCTCGTCGCGTTCAAATTTCAGCCGTTCCACTTCGGTCATATCCCGCATCACCAACTCGCGGTTTTGTGCTTGCAGGCGTTGCACGTCCTCCTGCGCACGTCGCGCTTGGGCCGCAATTCGGCCCTGTTCGCTTTTGATGCGTTGCAACTCGCGTTTCGCTTCTAGGGCAGGATCAATCTGCGCTTGCGTGGCCGGGGTTGTGGCGGCCTGTTCTGGCGTTTGAATCTCGTTCGCTTGGGCCGTGCCCGTTTCTAGCGGGGCGGTGCCATCGATCTCGTTTTCTAGGGCCATTGGTCCTTCGTACTCCTGTCGAACACTTGTTCTGAAAAGAAAATAAAAAAAAGCGGGCAACTTTCTCGTTTTGAGAAAATTGCCCGCTAGGTCGAAACCCGGTAGGACTATGATTGCTTTACAGACGGGCCAGGCGGGACTTGAACCCGCACGGCCTAAGCGCCACTTTGATAAGCAGATCGGGTCAATTCCCGATCCAACCGCCTCTATATGGGCGGTAGCGTCTGCCAGATTCCGCCACTGGCCCGCCTGTCCTAAATGGGCCGCCCCTTAGACTTCCGGCGCTGCGCCTGCGTAGGGGTCGACGTTTTCCACTTACTGATCCCATCCTAGCAAATTGGAAAAGCGTGTCAATACCCTATTACGTCGTAATTACCACGAATTGCCACTTTTCCACACTTTGACCGGCTTGATTGGGTCGGGGCCAGTTCGATCCCCGGCCTTAATCCACCAATCCGGGCTAAAGTTGCGATGTTGGGCCGGGCGTGGGGCCTGCGTTTGTAGTTCCCGGCTTAGTTGTTCCGCTTGCACGTACGGCATATTTAGATCGACAGGTTGACCCCATCCGCCATCGTCGCCGCCGCCCCATCCACTATATCCACCACCGCCACCACCGCCCCCGTAAGACCGCCCACCGCCGCCGCCGTAGGATCGGGCAGCCCCGGCCCCAGCGGCCCGGCCTTGCCCGGCTTCGTTGCCGTACCACCAATCCATCATCGGGCCGAGATTGGGGAAGCGTTCATGGTAGGCCCGTTTTGTGGCCTTGTCCCACTTGGACGAATAGCCCGCCCAAACAGACCAAATGTCCTCGCCAAACATGCTTTCGGCTTCCGCAAAATCAGCGCCGAAATTATAGGCGAAGTCATCACCCGTCGCGCTTTCGTCAAAGTTGCCGGGCCGCCCGTTCACCCAGGCCGACAAAAGTTTTGCTTGCGGGTGCGCGTCCAGGTAGGCCGCCCGCGCCGCCTTGGCGTCGTCCGACTCATCGTACGGCGGGATATTGGCCCACTCCATCCAAGCATCGTCGCCAAATAGTTCCTTGGCCTGCTTGTATTCGTCCGGGTTGTATCCGGCCATCGTCATCACCCGCAATTCCGGGTGCGCCCGTTTGTACTCCTCGCGGGCCGCGCTATCCTTGGGCAGGTCGTAGTAAGCGTTCCACGTGGCCAGGCCATCGGCGTCAAACTCAGCGCCCACCGCCGCCGTGGCCGCGGCAAATTCCGGGTTGCCCTTGCCATATTTCCCGTAATTGGGGTTTTGGGCCGCCCAATCTTGCCAGGTGCGATCCCCCGCAGCGCCAGGCGTCACCGTTGCCCCCGTGGCCTCACCAGCCGCCGCCGCTTGCGTTTCCGTGGGCATAGTGGCCGATGGTGCGCCCACCGCCGCAAAATCGCCCCTAGAGGCCCCTGTGAACCCAGGGAAGAAGGACGCCGCGCCCGTCGTGGGCCGCCCCGCCTCATCTGTTACCGGCACCCGACCACTACCGACCGGGCGTTCCCCGGTATACGTGGCCGGGTCCAGCGGGGCCAGTTCGGGATCGCTTTGCGCCGGGGCCATCGTGCCTTTTAGCGCCTTATTCCACTCCCAATACCCCGACAATTCCGGGTGCGCCTTATAGTAGGCACTTTGGGCCGTTTTGCCGTCCGGGAAGTTGTCGACGATCTCAAAAATGTTAGGGCCAAAGATGCGGATCGCTTCGTTGTAGTCTTGCCCCCAATCCATGTAGACCGATCCGGCGTCCGGGTTGTATTGGCGACTTCGGCCCCGGACGTACATGTAAGCCGCATTGGCCCCCGGATGCTGCGCGTTATACTGATCAAGCTGCGCATAATAGGCGGCCAACTGATCTTCGGTGGCCCCGGTGCCAGGCCCCACGGGTCGATTGGCGTACACGGTCCAGGCGTCGGCCCCGAATTTTTCGGTAACTTCGTCGTATTTTTCGGGCGTGAAGCTGGCCACCATTGCTTGCGCGATAATCGGGTGCGCTGCTTTGAATTTGCGCCGTTCTTCGCTACCCTTGGGCAGGCCGTAGTATTGTTGCAGAAGGGCGGCAGCTTCCGCCCCGACCCGTTCGGTAACGGCGGCCTCACGTTCGGCCCATTGCGCCCGTGTCATTTCTTCTTGCAGGCTTACGGTATCGTCCCAGCCCTTATAATTCTCACCCGAAAAACGGTTCTCAAAGTTGCGCAAAAGTTCACTGGCGTATTGGTTTTTTACCAGCTTGACCAGTTCACCTTGCCACCCTTGCACGTCGGCCTGTTCGGTCGGGTCCAGGCGTAGCAGGCCCGCGACGTTTTGTTCGATCAGGTCGAATTGTTTGATCTTCCATTCGTTATACTGCGCGTAATAGGCCCGTTCCTGTTCCGGCGTCGCACTTTCGGGCATCACCGGCTTACCTTCGGGCACGCTGTACAAAATCCGGTTAAGTTCCCATTGGGCGCGTTCCTTGGGATTCATGCCCTTGGGCGGTTGGCCCGACCCTTCGTACGCTTGCGCCGAGGGGTATTTTTCATCTAGGGCCTTGACCCGCGCATAGAAGGGCGATTGGACACCGTCGATCTCGTCGCGAGTGGCGCCGGGATTTTTCGCCAAGAAGGCTTCGACCGCCGCGTTCATTTCGCCAAAAATGGTCTGCTTTTCGGCGCTTTTTTCGTTGTTCACCGATACCACGCCGGGCCGCATCGTGTCCAGGTTGTCGACATTTTGGCGCGTGCGGTACGATTCCGAACTATCGACGGCCTTGGCGGACTCCAAACTACCAAACTTATTTTCCGGGCCATATTGCAGACCGAAAAAGTCGTTGGTGTTTTCGGCGTTTTGTTGGTCGGCATCGTAAACCGTGTAGACCGGGCTACCCGTCGCCACGCCCGTCGCGCTGTTGAGTAGTTTTTCACCACCAACGCGCTGATAAGCGGCATCATAGATGGCCTTGGTGCGCGCCGTCATTGCCTCATGTTCGGGCAACGGCGCTTCGCCAGATTCCAGTTGGCGAATGTAATCTTGGACCAACAACGCTTCTTTTTCTGTGACTGGTTTTCCGTCAACGACAAGCCCTTCGACCGCCATCCGGTCAACTTCGCGCCCGGTCAAGTAGTTGCTGTTGGGTCTTTCCATAAACTCAGGTAGTTCGCCACCGCCAGCTTGCCACGCATCGCGGGCGATCCTTGTAATCGGTGTGACCGACATCCAGTCGATTTCATTGCCGCGCCCACTTGCCAACAACATAGCGTTACTCCAAGCTGTGTTGGGACCAAAGCCGGACGCTTTCAAGGATTCCACGTAATATTCGTAGGCGCTATTAGCATCTTCTGGATCGGCATACGTGTTTTGTCCAAATGTGCCACCAAACGGCAGCCAGTTTCCAAGCCGCACACGGTACTCAGTGCCGCCAATCTTGATTGGGACCGTGCCGCGGTCTCGCGGCGCAACGTCGCTTTGCTTGTCCTCGACCGTGTTCATTCGTTCGTAAAATGCCTGCTTGCTAACGATATTGGGTTGCGTCAAGAAACGTTCAATGAGGTTTTTGACGCTGCGGGTAAACCAGAAATGGTAAGGCACGCCCGCTGCCGAAATAATGTTGTCGATGTGATAGTTATTTGTAAAATCAACCATCGTGAACGATTGCATCTTGTTGCCAAAGTCGTTTGCCGTGATAACGATCTTGTCAAACTCTGGCAAAATGGTGCGCCGGAACATATCGATGAACCGCAATTGCTGATTAGGATTCAGCGCCGTTGGTGAAGCCGCCAAGATGCTATCTAGCCGTCTTTGGATGACGTTCTCCAAGTTGGTCAAAACATCGATCTGGCGCGTTGCCGTGTCGCTAAGTGTCCATGATTTAATATTGCCGCTATTGGTGCCGCGCTTGGTCGTGGCTTCCACGACTTCGTTCATCGTCGCTTGCGGGCCGTTCTTCATGTTGCCGATATTGAGTAAGTTTTCGTCTTTTGTCTCACTCCATAGCCGCACCGACTCCGGGCCACCCAACGCGCCATCATAACCGGCCACGCCGACCTCATCGGGCATTACGTCGTCAATCGTATCTAGCGCCGTGATGACTTCGCGTCGATTCATGCGCGCTAGTTGTTCAGGCGTGTAACCGTTGGCCGCCAAGTCAACGCCGCGCGCTTCGATGATCGCATCACGATCCATCTTGCTATAAGTTTTTGCCTGTTGAACCGTTGCCGCCGACTTGTCCGTTTGGCGCTTCATATTCGAGTAATCGGTAATGAAGGTTTCAATATCTTTTTGACTGTCGATCCGGTTGCCAGCGATCACGGAACCGTACAAATCTTCGGCCAAATCTTCGGGCACGTTCACGACGCCGTTCCGTTGATACTGCATCACCAACGTGTCCAGCGACGGCAATTCCCACTCGCCCACGGCGATCCGTTCCCATTCGGCGCGCATTGTATTGCGCGCTTCTGCAATGGCGGCGATTTGTTCCTTGGCAATGTCGCCCATGTTGGGAAGGTTGGACTTCGTAACACCAACCACAGGCGGAGGCATCACCGTTCGTGCAGGTAGACCGCCAGTCGACTGTTGGGTTGCGCCACTCGTATTCCATATCGATTCGGCGCGCTTGGCATCGCGTTCCTTATAAGCTATCTCTGTAGCCGTGGGTGTCCCAGGAGGGCGGACAGGTGGCGCTTCTGGCGTATTCTTTAGCACGAATTGCGCCGAGGCGATATTGTCCAACTCCATTTCAACGGCGATCTTGGATTCTTTCGACAGGTTTTTGTATTTGTCGATGACCGTATTGGGCACAAAGAATTGTTCCGACGTAACAACGCCGGTTGTTTTCTTGGCATCCTCACCAGGAATGTAATGGACTTTTCCATCATCGAGGGCGACAGCCCACATGCCTTTGTTTTTGCCGGTGCCAGGGCCAATCAGTGTCACTTGACCCATTGTTCCGCCCAGGTCGAAACTTAGGTCTTTGCGCGCACCGCCGCCGATCCCTTCGGATACAATTTGACGCGTGGTTGCCGCCCAACGTTCGACTTGCCCGTCACGGACTTCACGCCAGATCTGATTTCTGATAGCGAAGTATTTTTGGTAAGCCTCATCAATTTTCTTTTTATTGCCACTAGCTAACGCGGGCCGGACCACATCATCAAACGTTTTTTGGAGATAGGCCGATCCTTGGGCGCCAATGTAACGGGCGTCCTTTTCGGCGCTGATAATGTAATCCATTGCGCCATCGACTTGGAAGCGACGCGCCGCAGCAAAAGCGGTCGTTACCGCCTTATCTTCCATTGCGCGCCCGGCCTCGATGACGCCTTTCATGCGGCTGTCAAACTTTCCGGCGCCAACTTCCACATCCATCGCGGCGCGTAGTTCGGCGTTTGACTTTTCCGCCTGCTTCTGAAAAATATCCCAGGCCGAAAAATTTGTCTTGACAGGCAAGCCACTCGTCAGACCCGTTTGGGCGTCGGCCAATATAATCCCGGCCTTATCACCGTATTCTTGCCACAGCGCCGCGGCCCTTGGATAATAGACCGTTTTCCACGTGTCACCGCCCGCTTCCATTGCTTCTTCGGCCAGTTTCCCAATCTCCATACGGATACCGGCTTTTAGGTCGTAAAGTTCCATCCACGTATTGTAGAGAACATAGCGCTGTTTCGGATCGCCCGCTTCCGCAATCATAGCCGACAACGTGTCAAGTTGGTTTTGAACTTGTTTTTGCGCTTCAAGGCCAATTTCAAGTTCTGCATTCACGGCAGCCGGATCGGCGCCCGCCTTAATAAACGCCTTGGCGTCGGTTTGCATGTCGGCCACGTCGCGCGTGTTGTCCATCTGAGAGAACACGGTGCGCCCGGTTACAGGTGGATCGGTTAGTAGGTAGTTTTCCCACCGGAAACGTTCTTTAAGCATCAAGTCGGCAATTGCGTTGCGCGTGGCGTCAAGGTCAGCCGGATTGGCAGTAGCAATAATTTTGTTAAATTCGGTCAGGCCGTCCGGTGTAAGCGCTTCCACGAAGATCGGATTTAGATCGCCCAGGTCAAACGGGCGCGTTCTACCCGCCACAATGTCGCCCACCGTCTTGATCATGGCTTGTTTGTCGCCGTGGCGACCAGCATCACGAATTGCACCCATGAACGACTTTCGGAACGACGGATCGTCAATACCAACGGCGTCAAAAATAGCGTTGACATTTACGTTAATCGACCGTTCCCAAAACCTATCGAACGAACGTTTGAATGCGCCGTACCAAGCGCGGGCCGCCAAGTTTTCTTCACCCAAGCCGACCCGTCCACCCGTCAACGGCACCGACGCCTTGCCGCCACGGATTTGACCCAGGCCGATGCCGCCGACAAATTCTTTTGCCGTCGTGTCGCCCGCCATGCGCAGGTTGAGTTGCCCGCCACCACCAAACCGCGCGGCGTGTTCCATAATGTCGTCAATCCTACGGAATGACCAATTGCCGTCCGTGATCAGTTGCATATTGGCACCGACCGCATTTGTCACAATCGATCCAGGCGACAAGTTTAGACTGATAGCCGATTGAATTTTACGCTGTGTACTGCCAATATTCCGCACGAAGTTAGGATCAGTGATCTTGCCAACCTTCGCTTGTTGTTCAATCGCCATTGCCGACCGCCGCGCCGCCGCGGCGGCCATCTCGTCCGACGATCCAAGTAATGTGCCCTTACTGTCAATATAGTCAATCACCGCTTGACCGTTGCCCGTCATGCGCGCAGTCGCCTTTGTGGTGCCGATGGGCGCTTCACCAAACGCCGTCGCCACGTTATAAACGCGGGCACCGCCTTGATTCAGGTTAGCGACCAACTCATCCATGAACGGAATCTTGTCGATTAGGCCAGCTTTGGACAATGTAGCGCTGTTTAGGATTTCGCCAACCACGGATCGATAACTCCTTTGCAACGCATCGACAAATTGTTTATTGAAGACTTGCGGCGCAAACTTTACGACGCCATTATGGGCCAAGTCTTGTAGACCTGCGCCACTAAACACGTTGGCTGGAACACCCTTTACGAGTTGGGCCGGATCGGTTGCCAGAATACGCAAGATGGTTTTTATGTCGTCGGTCGTGTCGGCGTCTCTAATCAAGACGGCGATCCCACTGAAAAGCGTTTTTGATTCTTGCGCCGCCTTGGTGACTTTGGGCGTAAAGATGGCCGTGTCGACTTGGTCCAGGAAACTCATTCCAGGGACATTTTTGGCAATCGCTGCAATATCCGGGCCAAAGTCGAATTTACCAGCCGTTGTCAACGCTTTAATCACAGTCGTTTCGTCTAGTTTGTCGGCAGCGCTAACAGCCTTGCTAAGACGCCGCGCACCGGGCGCAAGGCTTACAAGCGCACCAGCGGCACCCGTAACCCAATCAAGCGGGTCGACTAGGATACCAAGCGCCAGCGTTCGCAGAACGTCGGTATGCTGATCAACAATGTCGTTTGGCGTCATTTTGCGCAAGTCGTTAGCTTGCATACCGAGATCGGCAGCCGCGGCCTGCATCGCCTTACGGTCCTCGTCGGTCATGTTTCGGGCATCAATGACTTGTTGCGCCAGCTTCTTGGCTTCATCGGAAAGCACCGGATCAAGCAACGCCGCTTCTGGATTCGTGGCAATCTGCCAAATCTTTTCTTTACTCGCCGGGTCCGTTCTTGGATCGTAGGCCATCGCCGCGATCTGTTCTTCAAACACCGTCATACCGTCGCCGTTCGCCATCGCCAAAAGCCGGGCCGCTTCCGCTTCCATCTTTGCCACGGTTTCATCTTGTGTCGCAAGGTCGCGCAGGGCCGATTCTTGACTTTCAACGCTACTAAAAGAAAGCATCGTTTTCACAACAGCTTCTTGGTTGGCGATTTCTTCTGGCGTCAAACCAACTTTATCGGCATCATCCATCGTACTCGCTGCAACACCTTCGCCTATATTTCGGTAAAAGTTGTCCATGAATGCATTACCGAGTTGATTAATCGGCGAATTATTATTCCATTTCTCCCACGGATCGGTTGTAGCGTCCTCCTTACCGATTGGGTTGTAGTCGTCCGAGAATGGATTAAGCGTATCGTTGACCGTCTCAAAGAAAGCGTTACTCGCCTGACCGATATTGGCGTCATTCGTGACGGTCACTTCACCCGTTTCGGGATCGACAATGGGTGTTGGCACCCGCGTCGACAATGCATCCGTACTCAATGCACTCAACCAATCAGCGCCGTTCCATGCCAAGTCGCCAGCACCGCGCCACAACTCACCAACGCCAGGGATGGACTCTGTGTTTTTGGACAGGTTAGACCAAAGGCGACCTGGATCGAAGTACCCACCCAATCCGGCGTCAGGGTTATCTACCGTTCCATCCAGATGGTGACCGGCAGAGTTAATGACGCCTTTAAATGGGTTTTCAAACGTCATGTCCCCCACATTACTTTTGTCTTGGGCTTCGCGTTCTCTGATTTGTTCGTCGCGATAATCCCATGCCGGATTATTCGTCGCGCCCGTGTCAGGCCGCAAGAAGTCTTTGGCCGCGCCCATCTGTTGCACGCCGTACTCTAGGGCCGCGCCCGCCCCAATCGGGCTATCTTTGCCCCAATCGGTGTACCAGGGCTTTTTCTTGACCGGGAACGCTTCATCGTCTTTCGTCCGTTCGGGCCGCCACCCACGGGGATCAAGTGCGGTCGTCGGCGCTTGGGCGATCTGCGTTTGGTTTAGGTCGGCCACGCCCGTATCGGGGCGATCCGAGGTTAGGCCGATCTCCATTGGCCGCCCAACCGGGATCAGGGCCGGTGTGTCCTTGCCCATGCCCGCAGGGCCATAAGGCATCGGCGTATAACGGTCCGGTTTGTCATTATCCTTTTTCATTTCGGGCACTTGGTAAGGCACCGGCACATAGCGCGCCGGTTGCGCCTGATCGTCTTTCGTGCGATCACTGGCGGCGGGCACAAACTTGATCGGCGCGTAGACCGGGTTACGGGCAGGCGCTTTCACCGGGGCCTTGGTCGGTTGCGCGCCGTAGCCCGCAAAGAATTGCGGTTTTTCCTGTTTGGCCGCTTGCGCCTGCGCTTGGGTTTGTGGCCCGTACTGCTGGCGCTGCGCGTCGCGCTTGGCTTTTTCTTCGTTGCGCTTTTTGGTTTCCGCTTGGCGGCGGCGTTGTTCCAAAATTTCTTCGATTGAACTGATTGCCATAGATTACCCCTAAACCGCACAGGACGGGCAAGGCTGATTTATACCACCACTAACGACGAAACATACACCGCGCCCCCGTGGCGAAGTAGGGCGGGCCGTGCTGCGTGCCCGTGGCCCCGTCAAAGAGGGCTAACCACGGGAAAGGGGCGACTTCGTGGCGCAACTTCCACCCGGCCCCGTAATTGAACAAGCGGAGGTTGTGATCCCCGATACGGAGGAACACATACACCCCCCGCTTGCCCAGGTAAAAATTAAAAGGGTATTTTCCTTCGCGGAAAGAAATTTCCTTTACCAACTGCGTACCCATTTCAGCGCGGTTTGCTGATCGCGCCCCGTGGCCGCCATTAGCGCTTGGCGTTCTTGACTCGCCATCTGTTCGCGTGAGATTTGGCCCTGTTGCGTCAATTGCTGCTGCTGGTAGGCCGCTTGGGTGGCCTGTTGCAACTCTTGCAAGTTCATGCCCCGCGTGTCAATGCCCATCGAATGAAGCATCTGCTGCGATTGCATGGCCTGCGCGTTTTGGGCTAGGCCGTACTGTTGGGATTGGCCCTGTTCCTGCATGTTTTGATTGCGCACATTCAGGCCCATTTGTTGATTTTGCAGGCCGTAGTTTTGGCTGTTCTGCAATTCCTGCAAACTCATGCCCCGGTTATCCAGGCCATATTGCCGGGTGCTGTTCAACTCCTGCAAGCCCATGCCCCGGTTATCCAGGCCGTATTGCCGATTGCTGTTCAACTCCTGCAAATTCATGCCCCGCGTATCCATGCCTTGCTGGAAATTTTGCTGGTTTTGTTGTAGCCCAAAATTTTGGTCGAATTGATTATTGGTCTGTTCAAACTGGCGATCCCACTGGTTGACGCCGGTTTGGTACGACTGTTCGGCCATATTCTGCTGGCGCGTGTCCATGCCCTGCTGAAAGGTCTGTTGTTCACGGGTCAAGCCGTAGTTTCGATCATCGCGCCGGGTCGACTCGCCAAAATCACGGTCGTATTGGTAGGCGTTTTGGGCCATCTGCACATACGGCTGATTCATTTGCGCGTATTCTTGGGCAATACGCGGGTTGTCGTTGCGGGCCGCGGCGTACTGATCCCACGTAAACGGCAAACCCTGCTGACCTGGCCCTTGCGGGATGTTGCCATACATCGGGCCGTGCGAATTATCGCCCCCGCCCACGGGCACGCGTTCCGGTTGGCCGCCACCGCCCGTCCAATAGTCATTGCTTCCGCCGTTCGGGCCGGTCTGTCGCGTCTGCTGGCCACCGCCACCCCCGGAATTTTGCCCGTATTGGTAGTTAATATGTGGCGACCCGTCCGGGTTGACGTAATCCACCCAGGGCGACCCGTAAGGGTCCGGGTTGGGTTGCGGTTGCCCGTTGCCCCCGCTGTACTGTTGCGGGGCGTTCTGGCCCTGCGTGCCGGTCGTGGGCCGGTTGGTCGGTTGCGTGCTTTGGCCGGGCGTGCCGCTGGCCATACCTTGCCCTTGCAGGCTACGGCCCGGAACACCCGTGCCCGGCTGATAAACTTGCGCCGGGCCACGATAGCCGCCCGTTTGGACGGCAGGTTGGGCACCGGGCGAGGTCATCGTCATGCCGCGAGTATTACCGCCCGGCAGCGCCCCGCCACCCATGCGCGTATCCATGCCGTATTGGTTCGGGTTGGCCATGCCTGTCACCGGGCCTTGGCCGTTCGGGTTGGCCATGCCCGTCGCCGGGCCACGATAGCCGCCCGTTGCCGCCTGTTGCCCTTGTCGCGTGGCCATGCCCTGCTGCTGGTTTTGCGCCTGGCTATTCCAGCCCGCCGACCCACCACCGCCCCCTTGGGGCATAGCGTAGCGATTGGGTTGCGCCTGCGCGCCGCCCCCGTAGCCGGGTTGTGATCCTTCGCCCCTACGGGCAAAATCGTACGGTGTTGCCATTTTGTTTTACTCCATTGCCACCAGGGGCAGAAATACGGTATTGATCGTAATGGGCGAGGGCGTAGCGGTTGGCGCCTGCGCCGGTTCAGCGATTGGTTGTTCACCCGCGCGGGCGTTCAAGGGCAACAGACAGGCCATGCCCAGGGTTAGAAAGATTGCTATTTCGATGTAATTACCACGTAATAGGCTTTTCATTAGTGCGATCATGTTTTTTCCTCTATTTGCGAAAGGCATCGATCCGCCCGTTCTTTTCGTCGGTCGTGTGCCCATCGTAGGCGACGCCGTGTTGCGGAAGGTGCCAAGATACTTGTCCGGTCGGAAGTTCGATAAAAGCGGCGGGCCAATCCGGTTCTTGCGGGTCGATGCGAAAACCGGCCACCAGGCCCGCCCCCAGGGCCACAAACACGGCCCCAATTACGAATCGGTTGCGTGTCTCATAATCGCCCGCCCGGTCGGCGTTCTGGATGACGTACAGGGCCGCCTTGAGTTCAACGAATTGATCCGCGTCCACTTAACCCCCTTGCGGCAGCCCTTGCAGCCGGTTCAATTCCTGCGCGGGCGGCATCGGGCGGCCTGTCAGTCGTGCCCATTCGATTGGGTCCATATCGGCAGGCATCCCCATCATTTCGGGCGTCAGTTGCCCGGATAGTTCGGGCGGAATGCCCCCGCCCATCGGGCCGGTTAGCACGGCCTCAGATTGGCCGGGCGGCATCGGCGGCCCCTGTTGCATCATGCCAGGCGGCGGCCCCTGCATTGGCGGCCCTTGCGGCGGCCCCATCATTTCAGGCGGGGCGGGCGGCGGTTCGGGCGGCGGCGGCGGGACAATGCCCAATTCTTCTTTCCAGTTTTTGCCAAAGTACAATTCCAGGGCCGAATCTTGGGCCACTGGCGCGATGGCCTCACTATTAAAGGCTTTTTCCAACTCCACCCGCGCTTGTTCATCGGACGGGATTGTGATCGACATGAATTTATCGCGATAGGTGCGGATCGAGATGATCCCGGCTTCCACCAGGCGAAGGCCCAGCGTTTGCACCTGTTGCAAGTCTTGCGGCACTTGCGGCTTGAGACTCACCACCACGTCGCAAAAGTCTTGGGCCTCTTTTTTGGTCATCGACAGGCGATACGCTTTGGTTGTCCGGTCGTCAATGCCCCAGGCCGCCACGCCGTCCTTGTTGTCACCAAAGGCAGCCACCAGGCCCAGCACCATTTGGCAGACACGGGCGATCCCAAACTCCAAGTTTTCAAGGGTCGATTTGATGCGCCCCTTGGCGGCATCCGACAACAAACTCACGCCGTACCCGGCAGACAGTTCGCCCGGTGCCTTACCGTACATCACGCCCGGAAAGGTCGAGTTTTGGATTTCGGCGTCGATGCGCCCGTCCATGAGTGTCGCAAGCGGCACATTGGGCGAGATTTGAATCACGTTCGTCGTGGTGCCCATCGGCAAATGGGTCGTTTCGCCCGGCTTGATTTTAATGTCGCCCACTTCTTCACCGTGTTCATTCATCACCGTGATCGACGGCCAGAAGTACCACAAGAGGCCGGTGCCCATCTGCGACGCCAGGCGGTTTTGGTAGGGCCACAACTCGCGGATCGGGTCCAGGATCGACATGCCCCGGTATTCTTCATCCTCGATTGGGGCCGTGTCGCCATAATTTTCGATGATCGGAATATCCGGGTAATCGGTGCGCGAGGGCTTTTTGGCAAAGCGCCCGTTGACCAAAATGGCGTTCCAAATGTCGCCCGTCGTCGGGCTAGTCCACCAAAAATCGACCACCTCGACCGTGTCTTTTTCGGTGCGTACGTCGTCGCCCGTGTCGACCGCTACGATTTCATCCAGCTTTAGCTTGGGAAAACTCGCCATGACGTTCAGGCGTTCCTCGTCGCATTTGTGGTAGGCCCAATGGGTATAGATCGGGCCACGTTTGATCCCCACGTTCAGCGGGTCCAACGTCCGGATCAAGATCGGCAGCGTCGTCTTTTTCAGGCGTTCCGGCAGCACATCCCCGATCCATTTGACTTCAAAACAGAAGCGGCCCCGGACCAACGATTGCCAAGTGGCGTCGCTGATCAAGTTGCGGTTTTGCTGGCGATTGGCCGACTGAAAGACGGCAGACAGCCAGGCTTCGGTTTTTTCGGCCAGGGCGTCGGCTTCCTTGGACACCTTGGGGCTTGGCACGTCGATCTTGGGCAAGGTCGAGATCAACCGCTGCGCCAGGTTGACGACGTTGCGCGGCGTGGGCAGCGTGACCTGTTCTTGGGCGTTTTGTTCGACGGCTTCCAGGGGCGTCAGTTCAAATTGCTTTAGCCGCCACATATTTTCCCAAATTTCGGCCTTAATGGCGTAATTGTTGCGTTCGGCTTCGGTTCGACTCACCCGATCCAAAATCTGCTGTTCTGTCAGTCTCATTTCGTTGTAATTTCCACACAATAGAAAAAGCGGGCAACCTGTATCAGATGATACAAATTGCCCGCTAGGTTTTGCCCGGTAGGACTATTATTCGATTAGGTGTGCAAGGCTGGAATCGGACCAGCGAAGGCATTGCGCCAGGCGATTTACAGTCGCCGCCCTTTGGCCGCTTGGATACTTACACAAAGGCGAGTGCGGTAGGATTTGAACCTACAACCGGCAGTTTTGGAGACTGCTGCGCTACCGTTGCGCCACGGCACCCGAAACATTCTTACATAAACGTCCTGACAATGGCCGCCAATTCTTCATCGGTCTTGGGCCATTCTTCGCTTTTTTCCGGTGCCCGCCTCATTAGCATAAAAGCCTGCGTGTACAAATGGTGCATCAGGGCCAAATGGCGAATCTGATCGCGCACGCCGCACAAATGCAGATAGCCGCCCCCGTCGCCAAATGTAAAATGACTGCACGAATCCCATTTGATCATACAAGTCAGATAGGGCAACGTTTCAGACGGGACCGTATACTCGCCCGTGGCCGGGTCCTCTGTGTAGCCCTCGATTTCGTCGACCTGAAAATCGACGGTGTAATCGTGAACGTCGGTCGGCGTGATCATAAAGCCGACAAACTGATAAGCCGGGCGTGGCGACTTGGGCGGGTTCGGATCAAAGCCCAACGTCGGCATGTTGGCGTTAGCTTTGGCGAGTAGCAATTGGAGGTCCAGACGGTTTTTTTGCAACTTTTTTTCCCTTATCTTTCCGGGGCGGACGGGTGCGATCCAGTCCTGTCGCTGCCTCGATGGCCCCTGTGTTCATAATAGCAGTTTGACGAAACGAATGCAATACTACCGCTAGAATCCGTTCCAGGTCATCCACCCGGCCCCGCAGGGCTTGAAACTGTTCTGCTGTTATTTCCAATATGCCCTCTTAATGACTTTTTTCGTCTTGCGCTTTTTTTCAAGCAAGG